>NZ_JAHUTS010000027.1:0-61548 GCF_019209835.1 Enterovibrio paralichthyis
GAGGCGATACATCATGTGTTGCCCATTAAGCGAGAAGATCGAATATACCCGAGAGCCGTGAAGCCTAAGGCAAAGAAATACCCCAATAAAAAGAAAGCCAGTCAGCTTAACTGACTGGCATTAGCCAATCGGCTCCTTTTTTCATGCTTGCTATACGTCGATTACAGAACGTGTACAGAAGCAGTGTTAGTAGTACCAGAAGCAACCAGTGCGCCTGAAACCATAACAACGATGTCGCCTTTCGCGCCCAGACCAGATTCCAGTGCGATTTCTTTACCACGACGGTAGAACTCGTCAGTGTTTTCGAACTGGTTAACAACCACTGGCGTGATACCTTTGCTCAGGCACAGTTGCGCAGCAGTTTTCTCGTTGGTGGTAACTGCGATGATGTTTGCAGTTGGGAAGTACTTACGTACTGAACGCGCAGATTTACCTGCTTCAGTCGCAACAACGATCAGTGGAGCACCCAGTTTCTCTGCAGTGTCTACCGCGCCTTTACATACTGCTTCAGTGATACGCAGACGTGGGCTGTCCAGACGTGAACCCAGCTCAGCTTTCAGTACAGAGTCAGTACGCTTCGCGATTTGTGCCATGATGGTCACTGCTTCTACTGGGTATTTACCCTTCGCAGTTTCACCAGACAGCATAACTGCGTCAGTACCGTCCATGATTGCGTTCGCAACGTCACCCGCTTCTGCGCGAGTTGGACGTGGGTTTTTGATCATTGAATCCAGCATTTGAGTTGCAGTGATTACAACTTTACGTGCACGGTTACATTTCTCGATCATCATCTTCTGAGCGAAGATAACTTCTTCTGCTGGGATTTCAACACCTAGGTCGCCACGCGCAACCATGATGCCGTCAGACAGGTCAAGGATCTCGTCGAAGTTGTCAACGCCTTCCTGGTTCTCAATTTTAGAGATGATTTGGATGTTCTCGCCGCCGTTTGCAGCCAGAAGAGCACGGATTTCTTTAACGTCTGAACCTTTACGGATGAAAGATGCAGCGATGAAGTCAACGCCTTGCTCACAACCGAATACCAGGTCTTTTTTGTCTTTTTCAGACAGTGCTGGCAGGTTTACAGAAACGCCTGGCAGGTTAACACCTTTGTTTTCGCCCAGATCGCCGTTGTTCAGAACCTTACAGATAACGTCAGTTTCAGTTGTCTCAAGAACTTCCATCTCGATCAGACCGTCGTCAACCAGGATAGTGTTACCTGCAGACAGGTCTTTCGCGAAACCAGGGTAAGTTACTGCTACGCGCTCAGCGTTACCAACAACCGTTGCGTCGGTAGTGAAAGTGAAAGTTTGACCAGCAACCAGAGCCACATCGTTGCCGCCTTCCAGTTTGATGGTGCGGATTTCAGGACCTTTGGTATCCAGCAGGATAGCCAGTTGTTTGCCGGTGTTTTTCATCACTTCACGCCAGTTTGCGATACGCGTACCGTGCTCAGCGAAGTCACCGTGTGAGAAGTTCAGACGCATTACGTTCATGCCAGCGTCAGCCAGCTTGGTCAGCATCTCAACAGATTCAGTTTTTGGTCCAATCGTACAAACGATTTTGGTCTTTTTCATGTAGGGTTCTCTCCGGTCGAACTTTTACCCAAGGGATAATTGTCGCTGCAGTCACGATGTCCAGGTTCTTGATGTATGTAATAAAACAACAAGCTACTGCGTGATGACATGGCATTTTTGCCGATTGCGTTTACAGCGTTAATACAGGTTCATGACAACTTAATTGCGTTGTCCAAACAGCGGATTGCTTGGACAACACAACTCATCCATGAAAGCGGACACAGTATACATACTTTAAGTGGCGGAAATTTGATCGCAGGCAATGGATAAAGGGTTATTCCCAGCTTCATGCCAACTTCCACTCAAATGATACATCGCATGCCCACTCAAGAGGGCTGTAAATTTACCACATAAAATGCAGCAGATCACTAATCAGCAACGAAAGGATAAAGAGTCTTGAACCTTGATAACTTCCCGTTTGGCGCGGGGGTTTTGCGCCGAAATACCCGCATTTGGCGAAGGTTTTTCATGAAATAAAATGACATGGCGAAACAGGTCTTGTGAAAGTTGTAAAAGTTTTCACCCGTTCGTCGAGCTATGTCTCGAAATGTGCAATGCAGGTTTTTCCGCTGCGCTGCTTGTTGGAACGGGTTGGTGAGAATGTGGCGAAATTCGGGAGTGGGCGAGGCTGATGGCTGAGCCATTTTTAGGTTCAAAAGGCGCGACTATCTAAGACTTTCGCTGCGCTGTTGGGGGTGTTTTCCCCGGTTTGAAATCACGGGCCCTTTTCTAGGGTGTAAGTAAAACCTGAATGGATGAACCGAGCAAAACCCGCGGTGCAGTTCAATTGATGCCAAGCGTATCCATGTCGTAATGGACTACCTGATTTCTGCCGCTGCGTTTTGCTGTGTAGAGTGATTCATCTGCACGGAGGCTGGCGGAAAGGAAATCTTCGCCGGCATCGACGGGGGTGGCGCCAATCGATACGGTGCAGTGTACTTTCCTGGGTTGTCCGTTACCGTAGCTGACGTTGACTTGGCACTTTTCAACCGCCTCGCGCAGTGCTTCCATTCTTTGGTGCAGGATGGCCGGATCGTCAGACCACAGCAGCAGCGCAAATTCTTCGCCGCCTAAGCGAAAAGCCTGCTCGTCGGGGTGAGTGGCATCTTCAATCACCCGTGCGAATTGGCGCAGAACAAGGTCGCCCACAGCATGACCAAATGTGTCATTGATACGCTTAAAGTGGTCGATATCGACCATGGCCAGATAGCGGGTACGGGTTTCATGTGCGGGACGTTGAGTGAACAACTCCATCAGATAACGGCGGTTGTAGAGGTTGGTCAGATCGTCGCGGTTGGCGATGTCTTTCAGGGTCTGTTCGCGGCGAACCTGATCCGTCACCACACTGACGAAAGTGCACATGGCTTTCTCGCCTTCCCAGTCAATGACCCTGTCAGTGATCTCTGCGATCATGGGATTGCCTTTAAGATCCATGTGATTGATCACCTGAGGGGGTGTTGGTAATTCGGTCTGAATGGCGTAGTCATAGCGGCGTTGCGCTTCAGGCCAGTGATCTTCCTCAAACAGCACCTTGATTGTTTCCAGACTCAACACTTCTTCTGCGCTGTTCATACCGCTAAACCGTGCAAAAGCGTTATTGGCATACTTAGGGACAAAATTGATGTGAATAACGCACGGGTTAGGGTGGACATCAAGTATGTCTTTAAAATTCGGCATTAACTGGGGAAGAGTCTGGTCAAATAATTGTGAAATTTATCACTTACAGCGGTGGAAACTGCGATTCATTTCAATCTTTTGTGACTGAGTCGGTGAAAATTTGTCTAATTGGCTCTCAGTATTACATTTGTAAAAGTAACGCAGCGAAGCTTTATCGGTTTGATGAATGAATGGACGGAATTGTAGACAACGCATGGCTGCAATCCTGGAGGTGACAGAAACCTTCTCATTGTCGGGACATATCCGTGATACCGAGTGCGATAAGCTCAGAAAGAATGTTGCGCAAAGGTTAAGATGTCATGTGTACCATCTTCGCAGGCCAGGATTGTACAAACTATGAAATGCAATCCCGCTCTATCCGCCTCGGCGGACACTCTACCAGTGTCAGGCTGGAACGAAAGTTCTGGCAGATTATTGATCATATTGCATCCAGCCAAGGTATGAACACCGGCAAGTTCCTGACTACGCTGTATGACGAAGCCCTTGATATTAACGGGGACGTCAACAATTTTGCTTCACTGCTCCGGTGTAGCTGCATTCTATATCTCAGTGAGCCGCACGGCGTGCTGGATTTGGCTAACGCCGAGCTTTGTGAGCGTGAAGCCAAACAGAAAGCGTCACTGCGTTAAGCCTGCAAAAGCTGGATTAACAAATAATTTACATGCGGTAGCATGATACCACCTGCCGTTTTTCTTCCCCGTTATAGTGAATGTCATGATTCATTATTTCGGAGAGAGCCATGACTAAGCTTATCCACTCCATGATCCGGGTACTTGACCCTGATGTTTCTATTCCATTCTATAAAACGGCATTGGATCTCGATATTGCCGAGCGGTTTGATCTCAATGGTTTTTCGCTTATTTACCTGCGAAATCCTGCCAATGACTTTGAGCTGGAACTGACCCACAACCACGACCAGCAAACCCCGTATACCCATGGCACCGGCTATGGGCACCTTGCCGTGTGTGTCGATGACATTGCTGCCAAACACCAGTCGCTGACAGATGCAGGGCTTTCCCCGACAGATCTTAAAACCATGACCTATCAGGATAAGCCCATGGCGAGATTCTTTTTCCTGACAGATCCCGACGGATACAAGATTGAGTTTCTGGAGCGGTTTGGACGCTTTCAGTAAGCAATAAATCAATAAGCCGGAACATACCGGAAAGCGAGGAATGCGTGATGAACAACTCTACCTACACCCGACGAACCATTCTGAAAATGGGCGCGATCACAGCGACGGCAGCCTACGCCTATGTGGCGGCAGGGATCTCCCTGTCAGGAAAAACCTGGGCGATGACGGTCAATACGCTGGATGACAACACGGCCAATGCGCTGCTTCAAATCAGCCGGAGCATTTACCCGCATCCTATGTTGGATGACCTGTTTTATGCCCGCTGCGTAGAGAGTATCGACGCCAAAGCCGGGCAGGATCCGGCGCTGAAAGCGGCGATCACTGAAGGCGTGGCCACGCTTACCCAACAAGCCGGTGGTGACTGGGCAAGTGCTCCAGCCGAAAAACAGGCCGCCTTGCTTCAGGCGGTGGCTACAGAACCTTTTTTTCAGGCGGTGCGTGGCGACATGGTGGTCTCCTTGTATGACAACCCCGGTCTTTGGCCGCAATTTGGTTATGAAGGCCCGTCGTTCCCCAAGGGGGGCTACATCAACCGCGGTTTCAACGACATTGACTGGTTACCGGAGACAGGGAAGGGAGAAGCGTCATGACAAAGCAGTATGACTTGAACGACAACAGTGTTGTGGTGGTGATTGGGTCCGGCGCAGGCGGCGGCACCTTGAGTAACGAGCTGGCACAAAAAGGCGTGGATGTGGTTTGTCTTGAAGCCGGTTCCCGTCTCGATTTTCGCACGGATTTCGTCAACAACGAGTGGAAGATGTTTGGCAAAGAAGCCTGGCTGGATCCCCGCACGACATCCGGAAGCTGGGAAGTGGCCAGGGATTTCCCCGGCTTGCCGGCTTGGATTTGTAAAACGGTAGGAGGCTCAACGCTGCATTGGGCAGGGGCAAGTCTTCGTATTCAGGATCATGAGTTTCGCGCCAAATCCGAGTACGGCGATGTGAAAGACGCTCAACTGTTAGATTGGCCAATCACCTTGGTTGAGCTTGCGCCTTACTACGATAAAGCGGAAGACAAAATGGGGGTTACCCGCACTCACGACATTCCCGGCCTGCCCGGTAACAACAACTTTAAAGTGTTGCAGGCTGGGGCGGGCAAGTTGGGTTACCAGAAAGTGCATACCGGCCGGATGGCGATTAACTCCCAGCCCCGGGATGGACGCGCTGCCTGTCAGCAGCTCGGATTTTGCTTTCAGGGCTGCCGTATGGGGGCAAAGTGGTCGACACTGTACACAGAAATCCCCAAAGCTGAAGCCACTGGCCATTTCGAGCTTCGGCCAAACAGCCATGTGCTGAAAATCACCCATGACGCATCAGGGAAAGTAGACGGTGTGCTCTATGTCGACGGTGATGGCAACCAGCAACATCAAAAGGCACGCATTGTCTGTGTGGCAGGAAACTCCATTGAAAGCCCCCGTATTTTGCTGAACTCTGCATCGAACATGTACCCGGATGGCCTTGCCAACAGCTCCGGTCAGGTCGGGCGTAACTACATGCGCCACGTCACCGGCTCCGTCTATGGTGAATTTGAAAAACCGGTAAACATGTACCGGGGCACGACCATGGCAGGCATTGTGCAGGATGAAGCGCGCCACGATCCCTCGCGTGGATTTGTTGGCGGCTATGAGCTGGAAACCCTATCGCTTGGCTTGCCATTTATGGCTGCATTCCTGCGCCCCGGCGCGTGGGGAGAGGATTTCGCCAAAGATATGGAAGGCTATGAAAATATGGCCGGTATGTGGATTGTGGGCGAGGATATGCCCCGTGATAGCAACCGCATTACCCTAAATACCAATGTGAAAGACCAGTACGGCTTACCGGTGCCGAATGTGCATTACGATGATCATCCCAACGATATCGCCATGCGTAACCACGCCTATCAACAGGGTAAGGCGATTTATGAGGCCGTGGGTGCGGTGAAAACCCATGAAGTGGTGCCATACCCTTCAACCCACAACCTGGGTACCAACCGCATGAGTGCCAAGGCGCAGGATGGGGTGGTGAACCGCTGGGGACAAAGCCATGATATCGACAACCTGTTTGTCTCAGATGGCAGTGTGTTTACCACCGGTGCGGCGGAAAACCCGACTCTGACCATTGTCGCCCTGGCGATCCGACAGGCTGATTACATTGCCGATCAGATGAATAAGCGGGCAATTTAAAGGCATTGAATCCGGCGCTGGCCGGGTTCTTTTTTACCGATGAATACCGCTCAACACTTTATCTAACGCATGTTTGTTGGCTTTGCTGATTTTCTGCATCAGGGTAAAGCTTGGCTGAATGCCTCGCTGCCCGGCCAGTTCAGAGATCATCAACAGCCAGAGCTTTGCGGTCATTTCCGCATCTGCCAGAGCACGGTGGAATACGCCGTCATTCTCTATCTGTTTATACCGCACCAGATCGCCGAGCTTGTGGGTCGGTGCATCCTGGATCAGGCGACGGGCAATCAGCATCGAACAGGCAAACTGGCCGTGATAACCGGCACCGGCAAATTCAAGTTCGGCATCCAGAAAACGCTTATCGAATGAGGCGTTGTGCGCGACCAGATTGAAGCCACTGATAAAGTCAGCAAATTCAGCCATTACCGTTTCACAATTTGGCGCGGTGCGAAGCATGTTGTTGGTAATGCCTGTGTAGCCTTCAATAAAGCTGCTGACGCGAAAGCCGGGATTCATCAATGCCTGAAAGGTATCTACCACCACGCCGTCAACCAGTTTGACAGCGCCAATCTCAATCGCCCTGTCGCCCATGTTAGGGGACAAACCTGTGGTTTCGAAGTCGAGCACGACGACGGTATTGGCAGATGTTGATGACATAGGTAGGCTTCCAAAGCGAGATAAAAGTAGAGGAGTGGGAGTATACGATCAAAATGAAATTGCCGAAAAACGAAAAAAACCTCGCTATTTAATTAATCCCCTGTATAGTAAAGCACGGCTCTTAAGAAAGAGTTGTTAATGCTACATTTAGTTTAAGTTCCATCTCAGCGACTTCTCGAAATTCTTCGTTAAACCCCTGCGCCAACTTCTGCTTCATCTACCATTCAATAGCTTTCCGTAACAGCCTTAATATATTTAATTTAAAACTCAAAATAGAGGTCTCTATGTCTGGTAAAATGACTGGTCTGGTAAAATGGTTTGACGAAACTAAAGGTTTTGGCTTTATTACTCAAGATAACGGCGGTAAAGATGTATTCGTGCATTTCCGTGCAATCGTTTCTGAAGGTTTCAAAACTTTGGCTGAAGGTCAAAAAGTTCGTTACGATGTTGAAGAAGGCCAAAAAGGTCTACAAGCAACGAATGTAACTGCGATCTAATTGCATCGCAGCAGCGCGGTTACTGCCTGATCGCGCTGATACTTCCCTTCGGAAATACTCTTATACCCAAAAATACAATGAATGCGCTATCACAGTGCAGGTGTTTCTGTGCCCATAAAAAATAAACGCTCAGAATTAAGCTAATTTAAATAGCCCTGGAGTTTATTAAAAACAATAAGGAAAACCATGTCCCGTAGAACTGGTCGACAACGACATTGGTATCAACTATGTCGCGATAAGAAAATAATAATAAAGAGTAATAATAATGAGAATTGACTTTCACCTTGAGCAAGAAAATATTGGCTGGCGAGCCGAAATACATCAATTGAATAGCGATGTATTAAAAAGGCATATATTACCAAGAATTACATCAACCAGTTATCTCCTTGATTTCGAATATTGTGATAAAACCGGATCAGGAAAAATACTGGAATCAACAGGAAAGCTTGTGGGTGACTTTACCGTTTATTAACCATTTCCTGTGATAAGCCCTTGATAGGAGTGAAAACTATAGAATACCTTTCTCCCCGCCAGTTAAAAGATTACCGTAAAATCGTTAAGACTAAACCGGGTAAAACCTCACCACACCACATCCGCCGACGCATCGAAGATATACTTCAAGAGCAAGCACTTACCAGGCAGTTTGATTTGTAACCTGTCACACTCCTCAATCTGCGTCTTTTAGACAGCGAACCCTCTTTACTTTCCGTCATTTTCCCCCCACGTATCGATACCTGTTCGTCCCAAGAGAACGTCACTGCATTTGTTACGGACATGGTTGACATGGGCTGTACAAAAATGCACCAGATCGCCTAATCACGTAAGTGATAAATCTATTGTGCATTGATAGTCAACGTGCTCCCCCATAAACCGAATCGCCTTACTGCGTGGCTCTGTGGGTTTTGATAAACACCCAGAACACAGACGTTTTTCGATTACAGGGAGCTAAAATGAAAACGACAATGGGATTGCTGTTGTCCGCCGGGCTTGTTGCCTCTGCGGCAAACGCAGGAGAAACAGATTTATTCACTGGAAAACATGGTGAATATCAACAAAGCAGTGGCAAAGTTGTCGCCACGTATGTCGCTAACTGGTCAGAGCCCAGTGCGGTGAAGAATATTAATGGCAACAACTTAACCCACATCCTTTATGCCTTTTTGGATATCTGTGGCCCGGGACAACGGGCAGGTCACGAAGCCACCTGTGCAGATAAGCCAGATTTTTCACTGGCTGAAAATGAACGCACTGTAGACAAAGCTTTTGCTGCATCATTCTCGGCGCTGAAAGCCCAGTATCCGCACTTGAAAATTCTGCCTTCTGTTGGTGGCTGGAACGGTGATGGCCCTTTCGCGCCCATGGCTATGGACAGCACAAACCGGCAGTTCTTTGTTGAAAACATGGTGACCTACCTGAAAGCAAACCCGGCATTTGATGGCGTGGATATTGACTGGGAATTCCCAAAAGACCCGGTAGAAGGGGAAGCCTATGTTGATTTGATGATTGATCTGGATGTCGCGCTCAAAAAGTTGGGTCAGGAAACTGGGCGTGAATATCTGGTGACCACCGCGATTCCCAGCACGGCTTACTATATCAACAAGGTGAATTACAAACGGGCTGAGTCAGCGATAGATCTTGTTTTTCTTATGACCTATGACTTCTTTGGCGGTTGGTCGAGTACCAATATCGGCCATCACACTGCCATCAGTGCCCACAGCGAAAACCTGGCTAACGGTTATGGCTATGGTGCAGAGAACGGTATTGAAAATGCGTTGGCAGCCGGGCTACCCGCCGACAAACTGGTACTGGGCGTCGCAAAATATGCCAAAGGCTGGGACGGTGTGGTGCTCAGCCCAGGTGGTTCCCCTATTGGTGGCAATGCCAGCGGCTTGTTTCCCAAACCTGTCAATGTATGGGATGAAGCGGGGATAGCGGTTTACTCCCGTCTGGTGAATGAAGTCTTAGGTCCGGACGGTAAAGGCATCAACGGGTTTGAGATCGTCTATGACAAGGATTGCCAGTGTCACTATGCGTGGCGCGCAACAGATGCCGCATTTATCGGCTTTGATCACCCAGCAGATGTGGTCGCAAAAGGTGAGCTTGCCTTGAGCCGGGGTCTTGCCGGGTTATTCTCGTGGGAATATGGGCAGGATAACGGTGACTTACTCAATGCGATGAACATTGGGGTCGGCAATACTGACATGAATGCCCTGCCAGATGCAGAGGTGTGGCAGGCCGATACTGTCTATCTGACAGGCGACAAAGTGGTTTTTAACGGTGACCTTTATCAAGCCAAATGGTGGACACAAAACAACGTTCCCGGCTCGATGTACGGCCCATGGATGAAAGTCGATTTATCCCCCAATGGCAGTTGGTCAGCCGATAAAATTTACCACGCAGGAGATCGTGCCACTTTTAATGGTGTGCTGTACGAGGCGCAATGGTGGACGCAAAATAATGAGCCTGGGGGGAAATACGGGCCTTGGGTCGCGATATAACCCAGACAGAACAAAGGGGCTGAATGCCCCTTTGTTGTGATTGGTTCTTTAACGGTAATCTTTGTTTCTTAAAACACCATTTCTGGCTCTTTCAGCCAGCAGGCAACGATATCTTCCAGCGTTGACCAACTATTAATTTCTGTTGTGCCCACCAAGAAACTGTTGCCCGTCAGGGTGCCATATATTTTTTTCGTGACATCTTCCGTCGGGTACTGAAACGTACAATGAATGGACGTGGCGAGTGGGTCGATATCAAACGACACCAAACAAACCGGAAGATCCGGATTTGCATACCCCATGTTTACCCGCAGGATCACCGGCAGTCCATCATCAGTGACAAACATATAGATAGGAACCACCCTGTTCCGCTCATCACTGGGAAGCAAGTTTTGTAGATAGTCGAGCCTGTCTAACATAGTCAATACCCATAATTTTAATAAGCCTTTAGTCATACTAGGGCTTTTCCACTATCCGAGTATAGCGAGGGTTGGCTATTGTCGATGTGATCGAAAGTCATAATGTGAGTTATGAAAGGGGCGGGATTTAAATGCGTGATGACGCGGAGCATTTTTCAGCCAAAGGGGGATGGCCTTCAGTTAAACCACTTAAAGCTTGAACAGGGGCAAGCTGCGAACGGTGAACACCGCTAGCAACTGCCCCGGTCTGGCTAGGCGAGTTTGAAAACAATTATCTGGTCGCGCAGCTGTTTGGCGAGTGAATCGAGCGTTGAGCTTGATTGAGCGCTGTCTGCCGCCTGTTCCTGAAGGGATTGCGCGGCAGTGTGTAGATTGGAAATCAATGAAGCGATCTCCTGAGAGACAGAAGTCTGTTCATTCGCCGTCGCCGCTACGGTTGCATTCAGGGTAGCGATATCATTAATGGCACTGGCAAGTTGCTGCCATCGCTCTGCCACTTCACTGATGTTACTTACCACCTCATCCGTTTTGTTTTGCCCGTTCTGCATCGCCTGAACGGTGGATTCAGAGCCCTGGCGTAAACCGGTCAGAACCTCTGCTATCTCAGACGTTGATTCCTGGGTTTTTTGTGCCAACGCCCTGACTTCATCTGCCACCACCGCAAAACCACGGCCTTGTTCACCTGCGCGGGCAGCTTCAATCGCAGCATTCAGTGCGAGCAGGTTCGTTTGTTCGGCAATACCGCTGATTACCGTCATCACTTCATCAACACGCCCAACACGCTTAGACAGATCCCCTACAGCGGTGCTGGCCGATTCTATATCACTGCGAAGTTGATTCATCAGACCATTCACCGCCTCCATTTGGCTGGCGCCCGTTGCAGCAGACTCGGTCGTCTGCTGGGTGCTGTCTGAGGTTTCATTGGCACTGCGTGCAATTTCTGCCGCCGAACTTGAAAGCTCCTCAACCGCCGTGGATGCCTGCTCCGTCTGTTGTTTCTGGGTGTTTGCAGAATTCGACTGTTGCTGAGAGTTCTGGTTCAACTGATTCGAAGCATTGGAGAGTTCATTGGCGGATTGTTGCAGGCCGCCAATGAGTATCGCCAATTGCTTATGAAGCTTGGCTGCGGACGCATTGATTGTGCCTATTTCACCCAAGCCAACTGCAGAGGGCGTACTGGTAAGGTCACCACTTGCAATAATATCCAACTCTTTACTTGTGGCCTCCAGCGGCCGGGTAATGAACTTAACGATAAGTACATAAGCGAGCGCCAGTAAAATGATGCTGATCCCTACCACAGATAGTATGGATATCTGCACCAAATCACGAGCGGTAGCCTGAAGGATTTTTCCGTGCGCAGCAGCAGATTCGGTCAACTCATTAGACAGTTCGTCAAGGCGCGAGGATGGCTCGCGGTCAATTCCACTGACCGCTTTGTCACCTGCGGTATGGCTGTAGTTTGCGTCAACAAAGTCGTTAAAACCGGCTCGATAGGCTGTGCCCATTTGTTTGTGGGAGGCTAAAAACTCCGTGGCTTGGGATTTAAGCTGTGGCCGACCTTCCAAAAGTGGCAACAGTTCTTGGCCCAGGGCTTGGATTTTCCCTTCTTGTCCCTGGAACTTGCCCCAGTACTTTTCTCTTTGTTTGTCATCGCTCCCGCGGATCAGCACGTTTTTCCACTCTTGTACTTGTCGCTTGAACTCAATGTTCATTTTGTCTGCGATCTGTGCGGAACGAATTTCTGTGTTCACGACAAAGTCGTATTCCTGCAGATCGTTTCGCAAAGACAAAATGGTAGTGACCGAAATCAACGTAAGGATTGCAATAGCTGCAGTAAGAATGCCAATTACGGCACCTTTAATACTCAAGTTTTTCATTAAAAATCTGCCGCTTCAGTTATCTGTGGGTTCTCTCTAAGTGTAGGTACCAAACATAAGACATGCCTAAATTATGAGAGGTTTTTAGCTGTGGATTTGGAAGAGCTTTTTGAGGGGGATGGTGAAGACCCAAAATGCGCGGCGGTGAGTGTAGATGCGTGGGCGGCATGTTATGTAAACGCACTGAACAGCCATCGTGCCGCACTTTGAACTCGCCGTTGATACGGCAACAGGCGTTGTGAAAACGTCTATGTATAGCGAAGAGGAGCTTTTAAAGGTACAGAAAGGCATCTCTTCGGGTGGCAAAACCATTATCACCCGAACCAACGAGTGGCATCTGTCCTAGGGACAGATGTTCTTTTACTTGGAGTTCTGTGAATAACTGTATTTTGCTGGTTTACTGTTGAAACGATTCAAATTAGCACCTAGGATTCTTCCCGCTGTGATGGACTTCTGAGCTGGATTTTAAAAGCTGTGTTATAAAAATATTATGAATTATCGATTGTTAGCGAAGCTATTTAATAGCTCAGAGATAAAAAAATCTGTAGCGGGTGACCTTGAGTTATTCCGTCGAGTTGCGACTGAATTCAAGGAGCTCTCTTCATTGACGCACGTAAGCGATTTCTACGATGAGGCTTACCGTCTCCTTCTGCGCCATTACAGAAACGAGTATGTGTTTAAGAACGAGATAGCAAACAAAATTCTGCTTGGACGGCATTCGTTAAATACTACCGCAATGATGAGTGAGCTCAGGACAGGTAATAATATTGCTGATTGTGTCGTTATAAATGGTTATTCGACTTGCTACGAGATAAAAACCGAATATGATACTCTTTCGAGGTTTAGAGAGCAATTATCATCGTACTTAAATGCCTACGATAAAACGTATGTAGTTACGCATGAATCCCACCTTGATAATGTATTGAGTATACAGAAAGAAATCGGGGGATTTGGTGTGATTGAGTTCACAAAAAGACGGCAACTTAAGACACTAGTAGAAGCACCAATTAGTTCTACATTTGACTTCGCAGCGACGTTCGAAACACTGAGAAAAGCTGAATACTTATACATTGCTAAGCAGGTCAGAGGCGAGATCCCTGACATGCCAAACACAGAGGTTTATGACTTTTGCAAGAACGCTTACAGGTCTTTATCCGCTAGTGTTGCTAGAGAGTTATTCAAGGACAGCCTGAAAAAATATCGTGGCAACGATCGCACTTTTGTTGAGTTATTGCCTAAGTCTCTGAAAAATGTTGGCATTAGTTACCAACTTAGCAGACACGAGAAAAATCGTCTTTTATGCTCGGTTATGCATAATGCATCAGCAGGTAAAGGAGACGAGCATGTATTTCCCGTTTTTGAGAGGCAAGCGCCATGAGCTTGCTGCTCTCCGCAAAACTTCCCCTAAGCTAAACAATCTAAAGATCAGACCAATTATCGAACCAGTAAAAGTAAATCATGGTGAATTGGTTACAGCAATAAAAACTCTGAATGCGATATCAGTCACTCCCCTTGTGATAATAAACCCGCTAGTCGGCGACTTCAGCGGTAGTGACAATCTCGATTTGTTTTTGGAACTAAAAGGCAAGGAAATTGACTTCCTTCCGTGCATAGCTTTTAGCCAAAAGAACTTCCATACTGCATCAGCGCTTACCGGACAATTTACAGAGGGAGGAACTGCTTTTGCCACCTATTTCAGAGATGAGCCAACAAGCAATGTCTTACCCATTACCTCTAAAGCAGATGTCAATGTAGTTCGGTCTACTCCAAATTTAAGCCAGCAATTCCAGACCCAAACTCAAAGGTTAGTGAAAGTAGCAGACTCATTTGAACCCGCTGCGAGAAACGCAGACTTTTCCGAGCTTCCCTATAACTTTTCTGACGCCCACTTAACCTATTCAACGCAATCGAACTCTATTGGATTTGGTGATTTCCTGATTGTTGGTGAAGAGTTTTCAGAAAATGGAGGCCCGGCACGCGCTGTAGCACTGCATATAACGTACATCGAGCCAAATAGTGGTCACAAGATGCTTATAAAGCATTGTGTTTCTAAAGTAGATAGTGGTACTACGACTAATACTGCTAAGAAGTTTTTGGAAGCACTTGATACATTGGTTACTTATGCCACTAAAACGCCAGCGATTGATCAAGGCACTGTTGGTTTTCAGGCATTCCTAGATTTGCATTCACGTCGACACTTCCCAAATTTGGGACCAGTGAAGGAGAACTCAATAATGCATCATCTCGAAACGTTGTCAAAACTGCCTTAGTAGCCACTTAAAAGTAGCCATAGGCACTTTATCAAGCACGAACTGGTAAGTGCCTGTCTAAAAGGTATTTTCTATATGTCTGCACTTGGGAAAGTTAGAGCACCCATAGAATGATTTGCCGATGTGAATGCCTTGCTTGGCGGTTCGCAGCACCAGTGCGGATTTGCAACGGGGGCAGGTAGGCGGTTGAATGTCTTGTGCCGTTTTGCTTTGTGTTTTCGGTTTGATTTCGCCAACGATGGCGAGTAGTTGATCACCGTTGATGAGTTCGAACTGTTTGGCGTCAGCAAAATTGATGGCGTCCGCGGTAAAGTCACCAGAGGTGACAACAATCATCCTATCGGCTTGGCGATCTAGCATGACGCCGTAGAGTTCTCGCAATACCTTCACGCCAACCTTTCTCGCTTTCCAGTGCTTACATTGGACAAGGTGCAACTCACCGTTTTTGCGAAGCGCAATATCTACGCCGCCATCGGGCGCATGATTCAGGCATTGGGAAACGTTGAATCCCTTTTGTCTGTAGTACTCACCTACTAACGCCTCAAAATCCAACCAGTGCAATTTCTGTAAGTGCTCAAACGTGGCCGTTTGGGAGAGGCGCTTTTTAGCGATTTGGCGCTTCAACAGTGAAAGCGGTGCAGGGATTAGAAAAATGAGGGCGAGATAAATGGCGGCGTTATTCAAGCCGTTCGCGAGCCCTTGAAAGACGATAGAGGCGTCACTAAGGAAGTAAGGGACTAAATACGTAAGCGTTGTATAGATAACGCCTGATAGCACAACACTCACCCACCATGGGGCATCTGTTAGCTGCGTAAGCAGGTGTTCGTTTTGCTTTTGCATCTCATCAGCTCATCGATACGCGATATGGCTAATTAATCACAGCTTGCAGATGTTCGGTATATTGATGTGCGGTGTATTCGATGTGGGTTTCAGAAAGCGGTGAAACGGAGAAGGGATTTCTTGGGAACTGCTATAACGTGTGTCCGATGTGGCAAAAATTTGCTACATATATGCTACACAGAAGCAGAAAAGTAAAAAGCCTGAGTGGTTATGAACCTCTCAGGCCTTTAAATCTGGTGGCCCCTCCCAGACTTGAACTGGGGACCAATCGATTATGAGTCGACTGCTCTAACCACTGAGCTAAGGGGCCGTGTAGGCGGTTGATTATAAGGGTTGAGGGCGGGGGTGTCCAGACACAAGGGCAGTGCGAACGGTATGGTTTTTAATCACTTAAACCAATTCTTGGATATGAAAAAGGCGAGCTGTGCTCGCCTTCTCATTTTTCGCCAACTTACGTCAGGATTATTCGTCCAGGAAGCTGCGCAGAACTTCTGAGCGGCTTGGGTGACGCAGTTTACGCAGTGCTTTCGCTTCAATCTGACGAATACGTTCACGGGTAACGTCAAACTGTTTGCCTACTTCTTCCAGCGTGTGGTCGGTGTTCATGTCGATACCGAAACGCATACGCAGAACTTTTGCCTCACGTGGCGTCAGACCAGCCAATACTTCGCTGGTTGCCATCTTGAGGTTGTTCATGGTCGCGGAATCCATTGGCAGCTCGAGGGTGGTATCCTCGATAAAGTCGCCCAGATGTGAATCTTCATCGTCACCGATTGGGGTTTCCATGGAGATTGGCTCTTTGGCGATCTTCAGCACTTTGCGGATCTTGTCTTCTGGCATTTGCATGCGCTCTGCCAATTCTTCTGGCAGTGGCTCACGACCCATCTCCTGAAGCATCTGACGAGAGATACGGTTCAGTTTGTTGATGGTTTCAATCATGTGAACAGGGATACGGATTGTACGCGCCTGGTCTGCGATTGAACGGGTGATTGCCTGACGGATCCACCATGTTGCGTAAGTCGAGAACTTGTAACCGCGACGGTATTCGAACTTGTCTACCGCTTTCATCAGACCGATGTTACCTTCCTGGATCAGGTCCAGGAATTGAAGGCCACGGTTGGTGTATTTCTTCGCGATAGAAATAACCAGACGCAAGTTCGCTTCAACCATTTCTTTCTTCGCACGGCGTGCTTTCGCTTCACCGATTGACATGCGACGGCTGATGTCTTTGATACGCTCTACAGACAGGCCGGTTTCATCTTCGATGATTTTCAGCTTCTGTACGCAGCGGCGCAGATCTTCTTCATATTGCTTCAGGCGATCTACGTATGGCTTTTCAGTTGCCAGCGCAGCATCCAGCCAGTTGTCAGAAGACTCATTGCCACTGAACAGCTGTACGAAGGTTTTCTTCGGCATTTTCGCTTGGTCTACGCAAAGGCGCATTACCAGACGCTCTTGGGTACGAACGCGATCCATGGTGTCGCGCATTTCGTTAACCAAGCGGTCAAACTGTTTTGGTACCAGACGGAATTGCTTGAACACTTCAGACAACTCGCCAACTGCAGTGGCGGTTTCTTCGTGGAAGCGACCGTTTTTCTGGATGCAAGCTTGCATGCCTTCATAAGCCAAACGCAGCTCGGTGAATTTCTCACGCGCTAGCTCTGGGTCGATACCTGCGTCGTCGTCGCTATCACCGTCTTCGTCATCGTCATCATCGTCATCCATGTCGTCTTCATCGTCCAGCTGCTCTTCGCTAAGCTCTGAGCCGATGTGAGTGGCGGTAGGTGCGATGTCGTCCTGGCTTGGGTCTACAAAGCCAGAAATGATGTCAGTCAGGCGAAGCTCTTCGGCTTCAACTTTGTCGAATTGGTCCAGCAGGTAGGAGATTGAACCCGGGTATTCCGCTACGGAAACCTGTACCTGGTTGATACCATCTTCGATGCGTTTGGCGATATCGATTTCGCCTTCGCGGGTAAGCAGTTCTACTGTACCCATTTCGCGCATGTACATACGCACTGGGTCAGTTGTACGACCTATTTCAGATTCGACACTGGAAAGCGCTGCTGCTGCGGCTTCGACGGCATCTTCGTCAGCCACAGTTTCAGACATCATGAGCTCATCGGCATCAGGCGCGGTTTCCACTACCTGAATACCCATGTCGTTGATCATCTGAATAATGTCTTCTATCTGATCAGAATCGACAATGTCTTCCGGTAGGTGGTCATTTACTTCTGCATAGGTTAGATAGCCTTGTTCCTTACCTTTTGCGACAAGCAACTTTAGCTGTGACTGCGGATTTTGATCCATAGACGATATCCAACTTCGGGTCTGAGTGAAGAATTTAGTATGCGGAAACGCAAACTGCCAATTTTAGCAAATTGCAAGTATGCTGGCTAGTTTCTAATCGGGGCGGTTGAGGATTAACAACTGCAATTCCCGCTTCTCTTCGGCTGATAAGCCGACGGTATTTGATTTAGCTTGCAACTTGGCTATTTGTTGTTGGACGCACTGGCCCAGAATCTTGTCCAGTGAGTCTAAAAATACATCTAACGCATTGTCTTCATTGATGGGGAGTTCCCATCCGGCCAATTTGGCTAACAATGCTTCTTGCTCGGTGCCTCGCCAATGTTCGAGCAGTTGTCCTGTCGTGATATTGGGACGGCTACGGCAAATTTCAAGCATGGTGGTGAATAATTTTAAGCCGGGAATACCCAGCTCTTCCATGCCATCGAGCGGGGGCACATTTTCGACAAATCCCGGGTTTTGCAACAGCAGGGTGATCACTTCACGCATGGGTGTGCGTTTCATTTCAGGCAGGGGCTGGCGCGATTGCGTCTGTCCTTGCTTGCTGATGAGCTTTTCGAGCTGCTGTTCATCAGGTAGACCGAGCTTCTGCCCCAAAATGTTACGCAGGTAGAGGCGAAGTGTGCCGCCGGGCACTTTGTCGATAAGTGGCACGGCGAGTGTGGTCAGCTTGGCTTTGCCTTCATGGCTGCTGGTGTCGACCTGTTCCATCAAAGTGTTAAATAAAAACTCTGACAGGGACATGGCGCTGGCAAGGCGGGCCTCAAAGCCTTCTTTGCCTTCTTTGCGCACCATGGAATCTGGGTCTTCTCCGTCTGGCAGGAACATAAATTTCAGCTGACGGCCATCCACTAAGTGTGGCAGAGCTTGCTCCATTGCGCGCCATGCCGCGTCGCGTCCAGCGCGGTCGCCGTCGTAACAGCAAATGACACTGGATGTCTGGCGGAACAATGTCTGGATATGATCGGCGGTGGTCGAGGTGCCAAGTGATGCAACGGCGTAGTCAACACCAAATTGCGCCAGCGCCACGACGTCCATATAGCCTTCAACCACCAGAAGTTGTTTGGGTTCCCGGTGTGCCTGGAGCACTTCATACAGGGCATAAAGCTCACGCCCTTTATGGAATATGGGGGTTTCCGGTGAGTTGAGGTATTTTGGGGTGCCGTCGCCAAGGACACGGCCACCAAAGCCAATCACACGACCACGACGGTCACGAATGGGGAACATGACACGGCCACGGAAGCGGTCGTAACGGCGTCCGTTGTCGTTTTCAATCAGCATGCCGGTTGATACCAGCGCCTGCTGGCTGGCGTTATCACGTCCGAAACGTGTACGCACCTGATCCCATTCGTCAGCGACGTAACCAATACCAAATTTCTGCACGATTTCACCGGAAAGGCCGCGGCCTTTGAGGTAGTCAATCGCGACTTTCCCTGCGTCGCTGCGAAGCCCTGACTGATAAAACTGGGCGATTTGCCCCATCATCTGATACAGGTCGCGCTTTTGATCGCTGCGGGCATAGGGCCCTTTCGGGGCGCCGCCACTTTGCTCTCGCGGTACATCAAGACCCAGCTGGGAGGCTAGCTCTTCAATCGCTTCGACAAACTCGAGGCGATCAAACTCCATCACAAAGTCGATGGCGTTGCCGTGGGCACCACAACCGAAACAGTGATAGAACTGCTTTTCCTGACTGACGGAGAAAGAGGGGGTTTTTTCGTTATGGAAAGGGCAGCAAGCACCGTAATTTTTGCCTTGCTTCTTAAGTTTCACCCGCGCGTCTATCAGCTCGACAATGTCCAGTCGGGCCAGTAGGTCATCAATGAATGAGCGTGGGATTTTTCCTGCCATAACCTTTATTTATCTGGTAATTGGGTGAAGCGATATGAATAAGTATTTGCTAGCGCACAAATACGAACAAGCCGCGCACTCCAAAAATGGAAAGCACGGCTTGTTTGCAGGTTGGATAAAATTTAGGACAGGTTGGCCTTAACCAACTGGCCGATTTTACCCATGTCAGCACGGCCCTGAACCAGAGGTTTCAGGACGGCCATGACTTTACCCATGTCTTGCATGGAGCCTGCTCCAGAAGTTGCGATGGCTTCTTTAACCAGAGCATCAACTTCCTCGTCGCTGAGTGGCTTTGGCATGAACTCTTCCAAAACGGCGATTTCAGCCAGTTCCACGTCAGCCAGGTCATCACGGCCTGCTGCTTGATATTGCGCGACGGAATCACGACGCTGTTTAACCATTTTTGTCATCACTGCCAGCACTTCGTCATCGTTCAGAGTTTTCTGACCGTCAACTTCTTGCTGTTTAACTGCAGCCATGATCAAACGGATGGCACCAAGACGAGGTTTGTCCTTCGCCTTCATCGCCGCTATCTGTTCGCCTTTAAGACGTTCAAGCAATTCCATCTCGCAATCCTGTATTAATCGTAATTAGTACAGGCGAACGCGACGTGCGTTTTCGCGAGCCAGCTTTTTCAGGTGGCGTTTAACTGCAGCTGCTTTAGCGCGTTTGCGAACGGTAGTCGGCTTTTCGAAGTGCTCACGACGGCGAACTTCAGAAAGGATACCTGCTTTTTCACAAGAGCGCTTGAAGCGACGCAGTGCTACGTCGAATGGTTCGTTTTCACGTACTTTAACTACTGGCATGTGCCTTTCACCTCAGGGGTTATCTAGTTAACGCTGGTGACAAAATGACCAGCTTTGATTAAAAATGGTGCGGAATTCTAATCCGATACAGGGGTGCTTGTAAAGCATAACTGGTGAATTTGATCACGCCCATGTAATATTGCCGCCTGTTTTAGAAATTGGCAGATCGATAGCGGATCGATCTGGGATCCAAGAGAGCTGAGGTGTTATGCGAATTCTGGGCATCGAGACGTCGTGCGACGAGACTGGCGTTGCGATTTATGATGATGAAAAAGGTCTGTTGGCACATCAGTTATACAGTCAGGTGAAGCTGCATGCCGATTACGGTGGCGTTGTCCCTGAACTGGCTTCTCGTGATCACGTAAAGAAGACGATTCCGCTGGTTAAAGCTGCACTGGAAGAAGCGGGTCTGACTCCGAAAGATTTGGATGGCGTGGCATATACCGCAGGCCCAGGTCTGGTGGGCGCGCTGTTGGTCGGCGCAACGATTGGCCGCAGTCTGGCGTATGCCTGGAATATTCCAGCTGTCGCCGTTCACCATATGGAAGGTCACCTGCTGGCGCCGATGCTGGAAGATAACCCGCCACCATTTCCATTTATTGCGGTGCTGGTTTCCGGTGGTCACACCATGCTGGTGGAAGTCAAAGGTATCGGTGAATACCAGATCCTTGGTGAGTCGATTGACGATGCTGCCGGTGAGGCGTTTGATAAAACCGCTAAGCTGATGGGGCTCGACTACCCGGGCGGCCCACTGTTGTCTAGACTGGCAGAAAAAGGTGACAGCTCCCGCTTTACCTTCCCGCGCCCGATGACCACAGTGCCAGGCCTTGATATGAGCTTCTCTGGCCTGAAAACCTTCACAGCCAATACCATTGCGGCGCATGGCAACGATGAACAAACCCGTGCAGACATTGCCCGCGCATTTGAAGATGCGGTGGTGGACACGCTGGTGATCAAGTGTAAGCGCGCTCTGAAACAGTGCGGTATGAAGCGTATTGTTATCGCGGGGGGCGTAAGTGCCAACCGTCATCTGCGTGCCAAGCTGGAAGAGCTGGCGAAAAACATTGGCGGCGAGGTTTACTACCCACGCACTGAATTTTGTACCGATAACGGTGCCATGATCGCATTCGCTGGTATGCAGCGCCTGAAAAACGGTGAGCATAACGACTTGGGTGTGAAAGCTTTCCCGCGTTGGCCGATTGATACGCTCAAGCCTGTTGAGGGGTAAGGGCGAAAAGCGGGGACTGATTTTCAGCGCCGCTTTTTGTTTTTCTATGTTGGGAGTATTGTCTTCAAGGACCCTAGGACCCTAGGACCTAGGTCCTGCTCTTCCTTCTTGCTCTTCCCTTTCCGTCAGTTTCTTCTTTTTATTCCAGATCTTTTGCTCATCGCCTTTGATAAGGCGCTTAATGTTTTCCTGATGACGGAAAATGATAAGACAGGAGAGCATGGCAACAGGCATGGTGAACTGGGGTTTGACCAGCCAGGTGAAAAGCGGAGCGAACAGGGATGCGAGAATGGCACCCACTGAGGAGTAGCCGGTCAGCATGACCGTGGCGATCCATGTGCCTAACATCATTCCCGTAAGGTCTAATCCGATAGGCGCAATCGCACCCAATGCGGTAGCAACGCCTTTACCGCCACGAAAATGAAAGAATATTGGGTAAATATGTCCCAGGCAGGCCGCAATACCAATCAGGCCGAGCATAAAAGGGTTGATGCCCATCAGGTAGCTTGCCCAAACGGGAATGGTGCCTTTTAGCATGTCGCACAGCAGGACTAGAGCGGCAGCGAGGCGTCCGCCAAGGCGGAACACATTGGTGGCGCCCGGGTTGCCAGAGCCTTGTTCGCGTGGGTCTGGCAGGCCATAGAGACGACAGATCAGCACCGCACTGGAAATAGAACCCAGTAGGTAGGCAAGCACAATCATCAGGAGGCCAAGTGCCGTCATGTCGTCATCCACGTTGAACATTCGCTAGGGCGGCGAGAACTTGCTATAGTTCGCGCACCAGACACAAAGTATCCATTTTTTTAGGGATATTGTGTAGATACAGCGCGTGTCGATGGCCGCAAAAGCGGGACTCAAGGGACACGGTGCTGATTGAACGATGTTACGTGCTTTTGCGCATAATGGGTATCCGACCTCTGAATTTTTTGAGTGAACATGGATTTAGTATTTATTGAGCAGCTTGAAGTCGTGACCACCATCGGTGTCTATGACTGGGAACAGCAGATCAAACAAAAGCTGGTGTTTGATATCGAAATGGCGCATGACAACAAGCCTGCAGCGACAAGCGATGATGTGGCTTATGCGCTGGATTATGCTGCGGTAAGTGGTGCGATTATCAATCTGGTCGAAAATGGCCGATTCCTTTTGGTTGAGCGGGTAGCGGAAGAGATTGCCGCGCTTATCCAGTCCCAATTCTCTGTGCCTTGGGTTCGCGTGAAAGTGAGCAAACCGGGTGCAGTGCCGCAAGCACGCACTGTGGGTGTGGTGATCGAGCGGGGCGCAAAGTGACACAGGTACTGGTAAGTGTGGGCTCAAACATCGAGCGTGAGCGCCACATTGCAGAAGGAATTGCTGCGCTAAGAGAACTCGATCCCAATTGCCGTTGCTCCCGCATATTTGAAGCTGAACCTGTTGGCTTTGAAGGCCCGAATTTTTATAACCTTGTGGTCGAACTGCACACCGAACTGAGCCTTGAAGGCATCATGGCGGCGCTGAGGGAGATTGAATCCCGCTGGGGCCGCGAACGGAATGCGGTAAAATACCGCGATCGCACGCTGGATATCGATTTGCTCACCTTTGGTGATTTGGCGCAGGCGTCGGGCCCGACCCTGCCGCGCAAGGATGTCTATAAGTTTGCTTTTACCCTTTGGCCGCTGGCAGAGCTTTGCCCTGATCAGGTGATTCCGGGTGATACGCAAACCTATCAGCAGGCATGGGATGCATTCACTGAACCACAACCCCTTTGGCCTATCGCCGATCTCCCCGTTTAATAACTAAAAGTGATTGATAACTATGAGTATGTTTGAAGCCTTTGCGCTGGCTTTGATTCAGGGATTGACGGAATTCCTTCCGGTCTCAAGCTCTGCGCACCTGATTCTCCCGTCTGAAATCCTGGGCTGGCAGGATCAGGGGCTGGCCTTTGATGTGGCCGTTCACGTTGGTACCTTGATGGCAGTCGTCGGTTATTTCCGCAAAGAAGTGACAGATCTGCTGGGTGCGTTCTTCCGCTCTATTTTCAAAGGCGAGCGCTCTGCTGATGCCTCTCTGGCATGGATGATTGCCCTGGCGACCATTCCTGCGTGTCTGTTTGGCTTGTTCATGAAAGACATCATCGAGGTGTACCTGCGTTCAGCATGGGTCATTGCTGCAACCTGTATTATCTTCGGCCTGCTGCTGTGGTGGGTGGATGTAAAAGCCAAGTGCGAGTTTGATGAATACAAGACCACGCCGAAAATGGCGTTGTGGATTGGTATTGCACAGGCGCTGGCAATGATCCCGGGCACATCACGCTCAGGCGCAACCATGACCATGGCGTTGTACCTGGGTTACAC
Source organism: Enterovibrio paralichthyis (assembly GCF_019209835.1). Taxonomy (NCBI): domain Bacteria; kingdom Pseudomonadati; phylum Pseudomonadota; class Gammaproteobacteria; order Vibrionales; family Vibrionaceae; genus Enterovibrio; species Enterovibrio paralichthyis. Next base: position 24,116 of record NZ_JAHUTS010000027.1, read on the forward strand.
CCGTGAAGCCGCGGCGCGTTTCTCTTTCCTGATGTCGATTCCTATCATCGTGCTGGCGGGCTCTTATCTGGGTCTGGGTCTGGTTCAAAGTGACACCCCGGTAATGTGGGCGCCAATCCTGACTGGCGTGGTGGTTTCTTTTGTGAGTGCGTATGCGTGTATTCACTGGTTCCTGAAACTGCTGACCCGTGTGGGCATGCTGCCCTTCGTGATTTACCGTATCGCGCTAGGCCTCGGCTTGGCGGTGTTTTTGGCGACGCGTTAACAACGTAGTTGTGAGACGCGAGATAAGAGCAGATATAAGAAAGAGCTAACTCCTCAGCGCGTTTTGCGGTCTGGGGAGTTTGTTCAAAATCCTGCTCTTATCTCTTATCTCTTATCTCTTATCTCTTATCTCTTATCTCTTATCTCTTATCTCTTATCTCTTATCTCTTATCTCTTATCTCTTATCTACCTTGCGTTAGCGAGAAAGCCCTTCACCGCTTCAATTCTCTGCCTTGTCAGCTCATCCCTAATTGCAGGGCCCTTCAGGCCTGATGCCACAATCGGTTTTACATCCACTTGGCTTGCTGCTTCAAAAGCACCGGTCAGCAGGGTGGCCTGCGGGTAGTCGCGGTTTTCGAAACCTGTGCGGCCCTGATGATCGGCCTGACTGGCAATCGCCAGTTGCGGGATCTTTTCCGGTTTCCGCCAGCAATCGTTACGGTCAAAAATTTTAACGAAGGTGGCTGCTTTCAACTCTCCGGCATTGTGCACATTGGTGTGTTCAGCGCAGACCAGCAGCGCGGCATCACGGTATGCATTGGGGACGCGGATACGCTCACACAGGGCTTTGATAGGCTTTAACCCTAGCTTGGTATGTAGCTTGTGGCTTGGCCACTCTTCTTTCGGTGTCAGCCCTTTGCCCAAATCATGCACCTGGGCGGCAAATCGGATCACATCATCATCAGTCAGGGCTGCTGCCTGTTTGGCGACCATCAAGGTGTGGATGCCGGTATCAATTTCCGGGTGCCACTGCTCGGGCTGTGGTACGCCGAACAGCGCGTCGATTTCCGGTAGCACCACGGCCAGGGCACCGCAGTCACGAAGCACACTCAAGAACACTTCAGGGTGCGCGCAAGAAAGCGACTTCTCCCACTCTTTCCAGACACGTTCTGCCGTCAGTGCTTCCAGCTCGCTGCTTTCAACAATCTCGCGCATCAGGGAAAGGGTTTCGTCTGCTACCTTAAATCCTAGATGATGGAACCTTGCGGCAAAGCGGGCAACCCGCAGCACTCGAAGCGGGTCTTCGACAAACGCTGGCGAAACATGGCGAAGCAGGCGTGCTTCCAGATCCTGCTGACCACCGTAAGGGTCAACCAGGGTTCCGTCTTCCGCCTGCGCAATCGCATTGATGGTGAGGTCACGACGCAGCAGATCCTCTTCCAGCGTCACGTCCGGAGTGAAATCACACACAAAGCCGGTGTAGCCCTGGCCGGATTTCCGTTCGGTGCGGGCAAGCGCATATTCTTCGTGGGTTTTAGGGTGAAGGAAGACCGGAAAGTCTGCGCCGACTTGCTGGTAGCCCGCATTCAGCATGGTGTTGATGTCTGCACCGACAACAACCCAGTCTCTGTCTGTCACTTTGAGGCCCAGCAAATTGTCTCGTACTGCGCCACCGACAAGGTAGGTTTTCACATTAATATCCGGAGTCTAAGCAATAATAGGATTATCTTAATCGAAACATCGCCAAGATGCAGGTGGGCACAAAGGGTGCAACCAGGTGCAAGGTGTGCTGAAGCTGCGAACCTGTCCCTGAATCCGCGGTCTCAACGAGTGTCTTTCTTTACAACGTATTAGGGGCGCGATACCGTGCCTGCGGGTATCACAGGTTAAGGAAACAGAGAGCCTTTCATGTATCAGGACTTTTTCCGGTTGTCAGAGTCGCCGTTTGCGATCGTGCCAAACCCTAAGTTTTACTTTTTGAGTGAACGCCACCGCGAAGCGTTAAGCCATGTGCTGAACGGTATTGAAGACGGTGGCGGTCTGGCATTGTTAACCGGTGAGGTGGGAACGGGTAAGACCACCACCATGAAAGCCTTGCTGGATCGCCTGCCGGAAAAAACGCAGGTTGCGACCATTCTCAACCCGAGCGTTTCCACGCTGGAGCTAATGCAGACCCTATGCGACGAGCTGGGCGTGACCTATAAAGACGAAGACAGCTTCAAGCGTCTGTACGATTTGATTGCCGATAAGCTCTTCAACAATGAATCGAAAGGCATCCAGACGGTGTTGTTGGTAGATGAAGCCCAGCACCTGATGCCGGATGTGCTTGAGCAATTGCGTCTTCTGACCAACATTGAGACGTCATACCGCAAGCTGCTCAAGGTGATCCTGATTGGCCAGCCTGAACTGCAGGAAATGCTGCGCCAGCCAAATCTGCGTCAGCTTGCCCAGCGTATTACGGCGCGTTATCACCTGATGCCGCTTTCTGCCGATGAAGTTCACCAGTACATCACCCACCGCATCAGCTGTGCCGGTGGGCTGGATCCTTTGTTTGACGGCGCCGCCATCAAGCTGATTGCCAAAGAAACCGGCGGCGTGCCGCGGCTGGTCAACCTGGTTTGCGACAAATCGCTCAAGATGGCGTTCAAAGAATCCCGTCACAAGGTCAACAAAGAACTTGCTGAGCGTGCCTGTCAGGATGTGCTGGAGTGGCAGGGGGCTGCCAAGCCGAAACCTTCGTTTGATTACAAGCGCTACTGGCCGGTGTATGCCGGTGCTGTGGGCGGGGCAGCGCTGCTGGCGATTGCTATCCGTATCGGGCTCGGCGGTGATGATGTGCCTGTCGCTCCCCAGATTAGCGAACCAGTGGCAAATGCCGTCGTTGTTGCGCCGTCGCCGCAACCTTCTGCCGCGGCACCTGAAACCGTGGCGCCCGTGGTTGTGGTGGAAGCGTCCAAGCCTGAGCCAAACGTTGACACCTTGCCGTTTAATACCCTGGTGCGGGAAAGCCTGAGTGCGGGGGCGGCGATGCAGTCCCTGTATAAGCTCTGGGGATTTGATGCAGATGTACTGGCAGCAAGTTGCTCGGCGCAGGTACGTGGCGAGCTGGCCTGTTACAAAGGTGAATTGCCGCTTTCGCAACTGCTGACGATTGACCGTCCTGCAGTGCTGCAGATGAATGGGCCACAGGGGCAAAGCTGGTTTGCTGTGCTTTATGGCAAAGGTGACGGACAGTTTGAACTTCTCGCCGCAGACAGGCGTGTTTTGGTCAGCGAACAGTTTGTGAATCAGTTTTGGAGTGGTGAGGCGTTAATCCTCTGGCGTCCGCCGTTAGGCAACCCGAACTTCATCAAATTTGGTCAGCGCGGTGAGCGCGTGCAGTGGCTGGATCAGCGGCTCAACCTGGTGCTCGGCGACAACTCACCGGTTTCCAACCAGTTTGGGCAGGCGCAGCGTAACAAGGTACGCGATTTCCAGCGCAGCAAAGGATTGGATGCTGACGGTATTCCGGGCGCGATGACCTTTATGGTGCTGGATACGGTATTGCAGATGCCAGGGCCAATGCTGATCGATAGCATTACTGCGACACCGGCAGAACAGAAAGCGCTGGAAGATGGCGAAGTGGTGGAAGTTCCGTCCTCTGACGTATTCACGCTGGCACTGACGCCGTTACCGCAAGTGGAGTTGGTTGAAGTGGCCGAGCCGGAACCCAAAGTAGAACAGTACGGCCGTACCAATGTGACCGCGCCCAATCAGACGCCACTGAACAGTTCTGATGAACTGACATTGGACGATCTCGATTTGTCTGAGTTGTCACCGGAGCTTGCCCAGAAGGTGGAAGCGGCAATGAGCGGTGATAAGTCCCGCACGCTTGATGCTAAGTTGGAACGCGCGCAACCGGCCAGTAATGTGATACCGATTTCCCAGTTATCCGCAGATATGCTGGATCGCCTTCCTGCCATGGATTTTCAGTCTCACGTCTATGCGTCCAATGAAAACTCAAGACGGGTAAAGGTCAACGGCAAAGATGCCCGTGAAGGGGAGTTTGTGGCAGAGGGTGTGTTGCTGAGGGGCATTGAACCCCAGCAGGTTGTGGTGCAGTTTGAAAATGAATTGATAGCCATTCCGGCGTTGACGAAGTGGTGATACAAGCGAAAATCCAGCCCCTTTTCTTCCCTGGACCCTGGACCCAGGACCTGGGTCCAGGGAAAAGCAGTAATAGCCCATCTTTCTCGCCTTTTCTGCTAATTCAGACATTAAAAAAGCCGCTTCCGCGGCTTTTTTGATGTCGTTCGGATATCGCTTACGCCCAACCGTTGCTGCGCTTTTTACGGCGTGGGATCAGGTGTGGCAGGATAAGACCAAACAGCAAGCCACCACCTGCAACCATGCCACCATACGCGAAGTAACGCATCAGCAGGTCGTCTTTCTGGGTATCGATACGTGCACGCAGTTCGCGGATTTCAGTTTGCGCATCAATCAGCTTCTGATTCAATTCGCTGGTGTGCTGTTCCAGCTCTTTCACTTGCGCGTTGCGCTGTGCCAGAGACTCAATCAATCCCTTGGTTTTGGCTTCCGTGTCACCCTGTGCGCTTGCCAGTGCTTCTTTCACCTGCGTCAGCTCTTCTTCGAGTGCAGGAACGCGCACCTTCAGGCCTGGCTGGTTGGTCACGTATTTAGACTCTACCCAACCCTTACGGCCGCGATCGTCGATCACCTGGCTGTAGCCTTCGTTACGGTTAGTGTCCACAACTGTTACTTTAGTGCCCGCATCCACACTGCCAATGATGCGGTATTGGGTGCCCGGGCCAGAATGCATGTAGGTGAAAAGCTCATCAGAGATGTAGTTATCCTTCGCGTGTGCAGCAGGGACAGCCAGCATCATCAGCACAGCCAGGGCAGAGAAAAGTTGCTTCACGGGGTATTCCTTTGGTTGGTCGTGAGTTTCTGTTTGATTGGTATCAGATACTAAAAAATTTTGAGGTTCAGGTACAACAAAAGGGAGGCATAACCTCCCTTTTTTAACCGAAGACTGACATCACTGCACAAAAACGTGACTGAAATGCCTTTCTTGCCGTGCTAATTACGCGCCAAATACCGCTCGCATGATGTAGAAGAAAATCACTGCCAGCAGTGCACCGGCAGGCAGGGTGATCACCCAGCTTGCAACGATGTTACGCACTACGTTCAGGTTCAATGCGCCGATACCACGGGCAAAACCTACACCCAACACAGCACCCACCAGGGTTTGTGTGGTAGAGATTGGCAGGCCAGTACCTGAGGCCAGAACCACGGTAGAAGCGGTTGCCAGCTGCGCAGCAAAACCACGGCTAGGCGTCAGTTCAGTGATACCCGTCCCCACAGTTGCCATTACCTTGTGACCCAGGGTAGCCAGACCAACCACGATACCGATACCGCCCAACGGCAGGATCCACCATGCGATGGCGCTTTTCTCTGTGATTTGACCCATGTGCTCAACGGTAGAGACGATCGCAGACAGAGGGCCAATCGCGTTTGCTACGTCGTTAGAGCCGTGGGCAAAAGCCATCGCACATGCGGTCACGACCATCAGCAGGCTGAACACGCGCTCAACGCCCTGATAGCCATTGGCGCTGGCAGTATCGTCTTTGTATTTACGGCTGATATAAACGTAACCGAATGCCATAACCAGCGCAGACACCACCAGAGAAACCATCACAGCTTCCGATGTGGACAGGTGCAGGCCAACGTGTTTCAGGCCTTTCTTGATGGTCACTAGCGCGATAATCATCGCAGTCAGGAACATGTAAACAGGCACGAAACGCTTGGCGTTGATCAGTGGCTTGTCGGTGTCGAAAATCAGCTTCTGGGCACTGACAAAAATCGCGTAGGCGAACACACCAGAAATAAGCGGCGTGACAATCCAGCTACCCACGATGCCTTGCACTGAGCTCCAGTCAACCGCATTGGTACCGACAGACACACACGCAAAACCGATGATGGCACCGATGATGGAGTGAGTCGTGGATACCGGCCAGCCCATGTAGGACGCCAGCAGCAGCCAGCTACCTGCAGCAAGCAGTGCCGACATCATGCCGTAAACCAGAATTTCCGGCTGGTGGGCATACAGCGACGTTTCAATCACCCCTTTGCGGATAGTGTCGGTCACTTCACCGCCTGCCAGGTACGCACCGGCAAATTCAAAGATCATCGCGATGATGATCGCCTGTTTTACGGTCAGCGCTTTAGAGCCCACTGACGTACCCATGGCGTTAGCAACGTCGTTTGCGCCGATACCAATAGCCATCATGAAACCAAAAACTGCGGCCACCAGAATAATCATGGTGCCGTAATTCGCTAGGATTTCCATTGTTTTACCTTGTTAAATGTTCGATGAACGGCGCACTATGAGCGCGAAAGCATCAGCTCAAGACGCGAGCCGACACGCTGTGCCTGATCGGCAATCGCGCCGACCCATTCCAGAATCTTGTAAAGGAACATGACGTCAACCGGGTTGTATTCACCCTCGACTAACATCAGTTGCTGGCGAAGCTTGATTTGCATTGAGTCAGTGTCGCCCTCAATGGTATCCAGCTGGTGGATCATTTCTTCGACCAGGGTAACTTCACGTCCTTTGAAGCCGGACTCGAGCAGTTCATCCAATTCACTGATCACGCGACGGGCCTGATCGGCAGCATCTAAACAACGCTGTACGTAGGCAACGAAATCAGGGTAAAGCGCAGAAGGGACCTGTAGCTTGCGGCCAATAACGCGGCCAGCAATGTCTTTGGCAAGATTGGCGAGTTTATCCTGTTGGATAACCAGATCGAGCATGTCAGTGCGGTCAACCGGGAGGAACAGACCGCGAGGCAGCTTGAGACGGATTTCACGCTTGAGGACATCAGCCTCTTTTTCCAGCGTAGAAATCTCATGGCGCAGTTGTTCTGCGCGCTCCCAATCGCCTTTTTCGCATGCTTCGAAGAAGGGGATCAGCACAGAGCAGCAGTCATTGACGCGGCTCACGTGACGTTGCAAAGGTTTTAGAGGGCTCTTTGCAAACAGCCCAACAATTGTATTTACAGGCATAGCCGTATCTACCTAAAAAAACCCGCTCAGGGGGACATCAAACAGTATGACGTATCCCAAGATTAGGCTAAAACTTACACGATGGTATTTTAGGCGGCGAATGTTAACGCAATCACATTTGTATTGATACCGTTTCAGATCAATGAAAGTTCCTTGCCCGGCTGTGTGATTCCCAATATCCTTGTTCGGCGTTAGGTTATAGGTCCCTTTATGGAAACTGAGATAGAGTTAAAGTTTTTTGTCTCTTCCGATTTTTCACGCCAAATTCGAGACAAAATCACCGATCTGAAAGTGTTGCAGCAGCGTCAGAAGAACCTGGGCAATATCTACTATGACACCCCGGATTTCCTGCTTCGACGCCATGATATCGGCCTTCGGGTAAGACGATATGATGACGTTTATGTCCAGACTCTGAAAACAGCCGGCCGCGTGGTTGCCGGGCTGCATCAACGGCCGGAATACAACGCTGAGTTAGATTCCCCGGTGCCGGACTTGTCCCTGATCCCAGCCGGTGCATGGCCGGACGGACTGGACGTTAACGCGCTTTCCCAGCGCATAAATCCTTTGTTCTCTACAGATTTTGAACGTCAGCAATGGCTGCTGGCCATGCCGGACAGTAGTCAGGTAGAACTGGCGTTTGACAGTGGTGAAGTGACCACTGACGCAGGCGGTTATGACCCGATTTGTGAAGTCGAGCTGGAGCTGAAATCCGGCCAGACTGACGCCCTGTTTGTACTGGCGCGTGAGTTGGCGGAAAACGGTGGTCTTCGTCTGGGTAACCTGAGTAAGGCAGCGCGTGGCTATCGCCTGGCGACGGGTTACGAAGGTGATCCGGTCAAACCGCTGACCATGGTGGACGTCAACGACAGGCTTTCTGTCGAGCAGTCTTTTGTCCACGCACTGGAACATGCGCTGGAGCACTGGCACTACCATGAGCAAATCTATGTTGAACGCCCTGAGCAGGAAGCCATTTTTGAGATTTGCAATGCAGTCAGCCTGATCCGCCAGGCGCTGGTATTGTTCGGTGGGTTAATCCCGCGCCGCGCAAGTGCATTGCTGCGCCAAGAACTCCAGTGGTTGGAAGGTGAGCTGAGCTGGGTTTATGAAGCCCGTGCCATTGAGCGCCTGCTGGATGACAAAGGCTATTTCCTGCGTAAACTCAGCACCCAGAAGCCGTTGATGGCGAAACTGAAAGCACGTTACGAGGCGCTGCCTGAGCGGGCGGAAGTGCTGGAGTTGCTGCATGCAAGCCGCTATTGCAACCTGCTGCTGGATTTGAGCCGTTGGATATTGACTCGTGGCTGGCAGCCGTTTCTGGATGACAAAGCCCGTGAAAAGCTGGCTGAGCCTTTGCGCCAGTTTGCTAACCGTTCACTGGCACAATCCTGGGAAGAGTTGCTGTCTGTGTTTGCGCTGGGTAATGAGCTGGATCGCTTCGGTTATCTTGATCAGCAGCCGCGCCTGATCCGCAACCTGATGTCAGGCTGCTGTGTCGCTGCGCTGTATGATGTGGAAGAGCGGGAGTCTTTCCGCCTGCCTTGGCTGGATTTGCAGCAGGGCATAGAAGATATCCAGTTGCTTGAACCGGTTCGCCAACTGGCGGAAGACGAAGAGTTTGACGAAGAAGAGCGTCAGCAAATCGCCAAATGGCTGGGACGCAAAGAAGAGTCTCTGCTCCACGCCATGATGCAGTCACGTCAGATGGGGCTGAACCTGGAGCCTTACTGGGACGAGTAAAGTCACCCGGATAGATGCCTTTAAATCGCGCTGTAACGGCGCGATTTTTTATTTGGCGCGATTATCTTTGGGGTGATGTTGCTCGCAAAATTAGTGACATCACTATCAATTTTAAGATTGTGTTTCATTGATTTAACAAAAATCCTCACCTTCCCCGCGCTTTCCATACTGATATTAAGGTATAACGTCTCCCAACAAGGGAGCACTGCCTGAGCGCTGTGATGCCCACCACAATGAGCAAGCCCGAAATTTTGCGTCTTGTTGCTCAATAATTCACCTGTCATGCCGATAACACGAAAAAGCAGTCAAGCTCATGCTTTTCATGGAGTTATTTCCGCACGCAAGGTGCGTATGTCAAGGAGTCTACGACAATGTCACAGATGGTTCTGAGACCTTGGGAAAAGGTTATCGCCAATATCAAACTCGTCCCTAAACTGATCCTGCTGATGGCTTTCAGCACGGTGTTGCTGCTGGCCAAGCAGCTATGGGATGCCAACACTTTCCGCGAATCTGTACTGGAAGTGACGGAAAACCAGAGCCACAGCATCGCGCTGCGCAGTGCCGAAATGGCCAGAACTTTACTGGCACAAGATAATGGCGAAGCGCTGCTTGAGCAGATAGTGGCGGGTGAGAATGCCACCAGTGAACTTGGTCAGTACATTTTCTTTGCCAATCCTGCGACGAAAGAAATCCTGGGACACCCGAACATCAATAGGTTTCGAGGGTTGGCGCTGCCACTGGAAAATGGCGGTACACTGACAGACCTTTTCGGCCGCAATTCCGGCGGTTTTAGCTACCATCTGGCGCAGGAAGCGCGTCACGGTATTGCTGTACCCGTCAAAGGCACAGATTGGCTAGCAATTGCCTCTCAGCCAGACTCTGCCGCAGGGCAGTATTACAACGCCTACCTGGTGCAGGTTGCATGGCAGACCGGCATTATGATCATTGCCTTTATGGTGATATTGCTAGGCGGCTCAAGACTGATGCTGCGCCAAATCAACTACCTAATCGACGGCATGCGCCTGATGGCGAGCAAGAATCTCAGCCAGCCGGTGGAGATGGACTGTAAGGATGAATTCGGTGAGCTGGCCAGGGAGCTGGAAAAAGCCCGTATCCAACTGGCAAGTGTACTGCGCACCCAGCGCAACTCCTCCGAAGAGCTGTATTCTATCGCGGAAGTGATGACCATCAGCATGGACGAAACCCGAGAGTCAGCCAAAGAGCAATTCGGGGAAATTGACCAACTGGCATCGGCCATGAGTGAAATGACCTCAACCGTGCAGGATGTGGCTGCGCACGCCCGCGCTGCTTCACAGGCAACCGAAAGCTCCCGTGAGCAGGCTGTTCGTGGCCAGAGCTATGTCACCAACACCATCAACACCATCCATAAATTGTCGGACGATATCCGCCAGTCCGCGGGGGTGGTGAACCAGGTGGAAGAGCGCGTTGAGAAAATCAGTTCTGTGGTGGTTACCATTCAGGGCATTTCAGAGCAAACGAACCTTTTGGCATTGAATGCCGCAATTGAAGCCGCGCGTGCCGGTGAAGCAGGCCGCGGTTTTGCGGTGGTGGCAGACGAGGTGCGAAACCTGGCGCAGAATACCCAAAAAGCGACAGTGGAAATCCAGGAAATGATCACCCAGTTACAATCATCAGCGCAGCAGGCAGTGGGCCTGATGGAGCAAAGTGTGGTGGAAGCGGTTGATAGCGTTGAGTCGGTCAGTAAAGCCGGTGAAGAGCTGAACTTGATCGTAGAGCAGATTGCCCAAATCAATGACATGAACTTCCATATCGCCACGGCAGCAGAGCAACAGGCATCGGTGGCGGATGAAATGAATGTGAACCTGACCAATGTGCGCGAGATCGTGGAAGCGTCTGTGGTGGTGGTGACTGAGCTTGCTGAAACCTCTGGCAGCATGCAAAGCAATGCCGAACAACTGGATCTCAAGATCAAAGAATTTGCGGTCTAACCGCCATCGCGTAATCACTAAGCCCGCATCCTTGTGCGGGCTTTTTTTGTGGTATTTTAAGCCAAATGGAAACGCCCAAAGGAAAGAACACGAATGTCGCTGCCCAAGGAACTGGAACGCTGCGCCACCCGCGCACTGGAATTACTGGCTGAGAAACAGCCTGAAAATCTTGCCCAATGGCAGGGCGATGCCCGTGAGTCATTGACCCGCTCAGTGGCGATGAGCGACTTTATCACCGAATCTGTCCTGCATGATGAAACTCTGTTGCCATGGCTTTTGGACAACCTCGACAGCGGTATCCGCGCGCCCCATTACCGCAGCAATCTGAAAGCATTACTGGATACCCACTCTGATGAAAATGGCCTGCTGCGTGAGCTGCGCCGTTTCCGCCGCCGGGAAATGGTGTGGCTGGCATGGCATGACTTCAACAACACCTTGTCACTGGATGATGGTCTTTCGCACCTCTCCAAGCTCGCTGAAGCCATCATCATGGAAGCCTATGGCTGGCTTTACCGCTTCTGCTGTCAAGAGTGGGGCACACCCTGCGATGCCGACGGTCACCCACAGCCCATGCTTATCCTCGGTATGGGTAAACTCGGTGGTGGCGAACTGAATTTCTCTTCCGATATCGACCTGATTTTTACCTACCCGGAAAACGGCGAAACCCAGGGCGCACGGCGCAGTATTGCCAATGCGCAGTTCTTTACCCGCCTTGGGCAGCGTCTAATCAAAGCATTGGATCAACAAACCTACGACGGCTTTTGCTATCGCGTCGATATGCGACTTCGCCCGTTTGGCGACAGTGGCCCGCTGGTGATGAGCTTTGCGGCGCTGGAAGATTACTATCAGGAGCAGGGGCGCGACTGGGAACGCTACGCCATGATCAAAGCGCGGGTGATGGGTAAAGAGCAGTTTGCCTGTTACCAGACTCTGCGCCAGATGTTGCGTCCGTTCGTGTTCCGCCGCTATATCGACTTCAGCGCTATTCAGGCGCTGCGCCGCATGAAGGCGCTGATCCGCAGTGAAGTGCGCCGCCGTGGCTTGACCAACAACATCAAACTGGGGGCGGGGGGGATCCGTGAAATTGAATTTATTGCGCAATCCTTCCAGCTTATCCGTGGCGGGCGTGATCCTATCCTGCGCAAACGTGGGCTGTTTATCACCTTAAATGCTATCCGGGAACTGGCACTGCTGCCGGCAGAAGATGCCGATACCCTTGAAGCTTCCTACCGTTTTTTACGCCGTGCAGAGAACCTGTTGCAGGCAATCGGAGACAAGCAAACCCAGACCCTGCCTGATTGTGAGCGGGATCAGCTGCGCCTTGCGCTGGCGATGGGGGAGGACAGCTGGGCTGGCTTTACACAAAAACTGGCTGTGCACATGGACGGCGTACGCCAGATATTTGATGGCCTGATTGGTGATGAAGACGAGCAGGACGAGAAGACGATCCCGGCTGAATTCAGCGAGATCTGGGATGCAGCGCGCGATCCGGAATTAACCGAGAAAATCTTGTCTGATATGCAGGCCGGTGATGCATCGGCGCAGGCGAGTGCCCTGCTGCGGTTCAAGGAAGAGCTGGCCAAGCGTACCCTTGGGCCACGCGGGCGCGAAGTGATTAACCGCCTGATGCCGGTGATTTTAAGCCAGGTGGTGTGCCGTGAAGATGCCATCGCGGTTCTCGACAGAGTATTGAAACTTCTGGTGCGTATTGCCACCCGCACGACCTATCTTGAACTGTTGGACGAGCACCACGGTGCCATTACCCAGCTTATCCGCCTGTGCAGCGCCAGCCCGATGGTGGCAGAGCAACTGGCCAGTTATCCCATCCTGTTGGATGAACTGCTAGATCTGCAGCACCTTTACAATCCGACGCCAATCGACCAGTACCGCAACGCGCTGTTTGATTTCCTCGCCCGTATTCCGGAAGAGGATATGGAGCAGCAGATGGAAAACATCCGCCAGTTCAAGCAAAGTCAGCTCCTGCGCATTGCCGCTGCCGACATAGCCGGTGTGCTGCCGGTGATGAAAGTCAGCGATCACCTGACCTATCTGGCAGAAGCTATTGTGGAAGCGGTAGTGAACCAGGCCTGGTACCAGATGACCGAAAAATATGGCCAGCCTTCGCATCTAGCAGGACGTGATGGCCGGGGCTTTGCGGTGATTGGTTACGGCAAAGTCGGTGGCATCGAGCTGGGTTATGGCTCAGATCTGGATGTGGTCTTCGTCCATGACTGTCCGGACAATACCTACACTGACGGTGCGAAAGAGATAGACAGCCGCCAGTTTTACCTGCGCCTCGCCCAACGTATTGTGCATCTGTTTTCTACCCGCACCGCGTCCGGCGTGCTGTATGAAATTGATACCCGCCTGCGTCCTTCCGGTGCATCCGGCATGCTGGTCACAACGCTGGATTCCTTTGAGGAGTACCAGAACGAAGAGGCCTGGACCTGGGAGCATCAGGCATTGGTGCGTACCCGTATGATCTACGGTGACAGCCAGTTGGGCAAAGGTTTTGCCGATGTGCGTAAGCGGGTGCTGACCAAGGCGCGCGACAAAGAAGTGCTGCGCCAAGAGGTGGTGGATATGCGCCATAAAATGCGCGATCACCTTGGCAGCAAGGAAAAGGGCAAATTCCACATCAAACAGGATCCGGGCGGGATCACGGATATCGAGTTTATGACCCAGTATTTCGTGCTGGCCAACGCCCACGATGAACCGGCGCTGACCCGCTGGAGCGACAATGTCCGCATCCTTGAAGACATGGCTCAGGCAGGGATCCTTTCGACACCTCAGGCGCTTTCCTTGCGCGATGCTTATGTGAGTATGCGTGATGAAATCCACCGCCTTAACCTGCTTGATGCGTCAGTGGAGGTGGACGACAGCGCGTTTACCGCGGAGCGCGAAGTAGTGAAAGCGGCTTGGGGGGAGTGGATGGAGCCAGCTACCTAGCCATACCAGAGGCTTGAGACTGGAGAATTGAGACACGAGAAAGAGCAGAGAAAAGAAAAAGCGAGAAGAGCTGCAAGGGTTTGACTTGCTTCAGAGAAACGACAAAACTCCTCTCGTCTCTCGTCTCTCGTCTCTCGTCTCTCGTCTCTCGTCTCTCGTCTCTCGTCTCTCGTCTCTCGTCTCAATCGTACAACGACGGCTCACCTTCCGGGCGGCTCTTGAAACGGCGGTGCAGCCACATGTACTGCTCAGGTGCACGCAGGATGGAGCGCTCGATAAACTTGTTGGTATAGGCCGCTGCGGCGACTTCATCATCGTACGGGAAAGCGTCCATAGGCGGGTCAAGCGTCAGGGTGTAGCCAGTGCCTTCGCGGTCACGGGTAATGGTGAATGTTGCTATATCACACTTGCTCGCAGCTGCCAGAAGATGGGTACCTGTCGTGGTACAGGCTTTATCCACGGCAAACAGTGGTGCCCATGCGTAGCGGTGACGACCATAGTCATGATCCGGTGCATACCAGACCAGTTCGCCTTTGCGCAGGCGTTTGATCATCTGCTTGACGTCCAGACGGTCAATCAGCTTGTTCTCGCGGCTACGGCCGCGGTATTGGAACCAGTCATAAACCGGGTTGGTATTGGGGCGGTAAACGCCATAACCTGTGGTGTGTAAACCAAAAGCACGTGCGCCGAACTCAAGGTTAAAGGAGTGAACGGCAACGATCAGGACGCCTTTTTTACGGGCTTTAAACTCTTCAATCTGTTCAAAGCCGACGTATTTGACGTGCTTTTTCACCCGCCATTGTGGCCAAAACCAGGCCATGCAGGTTTCAATCAGCGCAAGACCCATATGCTCAAAGTTTTCTTTTAGCAGGCGATCGCGCTCACCACGGGTCATTTCCGGAAAGCAAAGCTCAAGGTTGCGTTCAGCGATTTTGCGGCGGCTTTTGAAAAACCGCATGATCAGCAGGCCAAGCTTTTTGCCAATGAAGCGCTGGACGCGGTAGGGCAGCCAACTGATCAGAAACATCACTCCGACGCCAATCCAGGTATGCCAGTAACGGGGATGAAGGAAAGACCATTGGAAAGTCGGCGCGTCGAAATTGCTGCTCATGGCTAATCTGTGATTCCTGAATCAAGCGACAAAATGAGGGCAGAGTATAACCAAAACAGGGCAAATAGTCAGATTTGGCTTGAGTGGTTTGTCAATGAATGTCAAATCCGGCGCAGGGCTTTGGGAGATGTGGCGTGTTTGGCTGTTGTGCTCAGGTGTTTATGATAATATCGCCGCGTTCCTTTTTCCGTGGAGAAAACAATGAAACTGACTTTGCCTGACTATCAGCAAGCCGATGTTCTGGTTGTTGGTGACGTGATGTTAGACCGCTACTGGTACGGCCCTACCGGACGTATCTCACCGGAAGCGCCGGTGCCGGTCGTGCAAATCAACCAGACTGAAGAACGTCCTGGCGGTGCGGCTAACGTGGCAATGAACATTGCGGCTTTGGGCGGCAAGGCGCGTCTGGTCGGCTTGGTAGGTCAGGATGAGCAGGCGGCAGTGCTGAACAGCAAACTGAGCTCACTGCGAGTGGACTGCGATTTTGTTGGCCTGGCGGATTACCCGACCATCACCAAACTGCGCGTGATGAGCCGTAACCAGCAGCTGATCCGTCTGGACTTCGAAGAAGGCTTCCACAATGTGGATCCTCAGCCAATCCTTGCTCGTATCGAAGCGGCACTGCCAAACACCAAAGCGATGATCCTGTCTGATTACGCGAAGGGTGCGCTGGAAAACGTGCAGCCAATGATCCAGTTGGCACGTCAGGCCGGTGTCGCAACCCTGGTTGACCCTAAAGGTACGGACTTTGAGCGCTACCGCGGTGCAACCCTGCTGACCCCGAACATGACCGAATTTGAAGCGGTTGTGGGTGCGTGTCACTCTGAAGAAGACATTGTTGAACGTGGTCTGGCACTGATTGCCAAGTTTGAATTCGATGCGTTGCTGGTAACCCGCAGCGAAAACGGCATGACATTGCTGCGCCCGGATCATGAACCTCTGAACCTGCCAACACTGGCGAAAGAGGTTTACGATGTGACCGGTGCCGGTGATACCGTGATTTCCGTGCTGGCGGCTTCTCTGGCTGCAGGCAAACCGATTGAAGATGCGTGTGCGCTGGCAAATGCTGCCGCCGGTGTTGTGGTCGGCAAGCTGGGTACATCAACCCTGTCTACCATTGAGCTGACTGAAGCGGTGCATGGCAGTCACCAGTCAGGTTATGGCGTTGTCACTGAAGAGCAGCTGAAAGCTGCTGTACAGATGGCGCAGGCGCGCGGTGAGAAAGTGGTGATGACTAACGGTTGTTTCGACATCCTGCATGCCGGTCACGTGGCTTACTTGAATGAAGCGGCTAAGCTGGGCGATCGCCTGATTGTGGCGGTAAACACTGACGAGTCTGTACGCGGCCTGAAAGGCCCTGGCCGTCCTGTGAACCCAACTGATCGCCGCATGGCGGTGTTGGCGGGTCTGGGCGCGGTTGACTGGGTTGTACCTTTCGGTGAAGAAACCCCTCAGCGTCTTATCAGCGAAGTGTTGCCAAATCTTCTGGTGAAGGGTGGTGATTACAAACCGGAGGAGATTGCCGGTGGTAAGGAAGTTGTTGAAGCGGGCGGTGAAGTGCTGGTACTGAACTTCGAAGACGGTTGCTCAACCACTGAAATTATCAATTCAATCCTGAGTGGCCACAACAAGTAACTGTTCTGGCAGGAAAAGAAAAGGCACCGACACGGTGCCTTTTTTGTTTCTGTTGTCACACCTTATTTTTTCGGTGGCAGCAGGCTGTTGTTGATATCCACAAGATCCTGTTCGTTCAGCGAACCCACCGCCTGGCGCAGTTGCAGTACGTTCAGGATGTAATCGTAACGGGCATCAGACAGGTTACGGTTTGCATCGTACAACTGACGGGTCGCATCCAGTACGTCAACGATAGTACGGGTACCGACTTCAAAACCGGCTTCCGTTGCTTCCAGTGCTGAGCGTTGTGAAACCACGGTTTGCTCATAAGCACGCAAGGAGCCGATGCTGGCGTTGATGTTGTTGTAGAAAGCGCGGACGTCTTTCACTGTGCTGCGGTAAGTGCCTTCCAACTGCTCAGAAGCAGCAACATAGTTGTATTGTGCTTCTTTCACACCGGCATTGATGCTACCACCAGAATACAATGGCATCGCGAAGTTGATACCACCTGTAAGCTGGTTGTTGTCAAAGTCACGGGCAGAGTTGGTTTTGTTGTTCTGGTCAGTGTAACCATAACCTGCATTCAGCGTCAGAGAAGGCAGGTGGTTTGATTCCGCCAGAGAGATACGCTCTTTGGATGCATCACGGGAAATACGCTGGGCCAGCAGGCTCAGGTTGTTTTCTTCCGCTTGTTTTACCAGCGCATCAACCGCTTGTTCTGGGCGGCTGGCAGAAAATGATTTGGTGTTCAGCACATACAGGTCATCATGGGTTTGACCTGTGATTTCGCGCAGTGCTTCGTAGCTGTTAGATACGTTGTTTTCTGACAGGATTTCCTGAGCCAGTACAGAGTCATACTGCGCTTGTGCATCATACACGTCGGTAATGGCCGACAGACCCACTTCAAAACGCTGCTTGGTTTGCTCCAACTGACGACCAACCGCGGCTTTCTCTGCGCGGACAAAAATAAGGTCATCGGTAGCACGCAGCACATTGAAATATGCCTGGGCAACACGCAGGATCAGGCCCTGTTGCTGTGTTGCATACACGGCGTCTGCTTGGCGGGCTGTGATTTCTGCGATGTCGAGATTTACCCAGCTGTTACGGTTGAACAGTTCTTGGCTCAGTGCCACACCTGCTGTCAGCGTATTTGTGTCAGCGATAGCCTGCTCATTGCTGTTACGGGAAAGGTTGTAACCGGCAGAAAGGTTAATTTGAGGTAGCAGCGTACCGCGGGTAGTGCCCACTGATGCGAATGCCGCATCACGTGTTGCAGCTGCTTGCAGAAGTTGCGGGTCACTTTGTTTCGCCTGCTCGTATACCTGAATCAAATCATCAGCAGTTGCCAGGGGAGCTGCAGTGCCCAGCGCAACCCCGATGAAAAGGGGGAGCAATTTTTTCATAGTAGGTAATCCCTGAACGTATCGTTATATGTCAGTGCCAAAGGTGTCCGACCTTAGGGGCTAGCCCTAGTGTAAACCATGGTTGCTTACATGGAACTGACTATGTGATGGTTTATTGAGAAAAATTGATTGTAAAACCAACTGGCCGGTAAAGATATTCAAATAATTCTGCAATCCATACCAAAAAAGTAAAGGTTTATCATTGCAGCCCGCCTTTGCGAGGAATTATCATTTGCCACCCGCTCCCAGACAAAAAGGGATATTGCGTGCCACATAACAAACAACCCACACAATTCGGTCGCGATGACATCCAGATTGAGGCAACAGACGTTGTCTATAATGGTTATTTCAAGATGATAAAATATCGTTTCCGCCACCGCCTTTTCGCAGGTGGATGGAGTGAAGTGATTGATCGTGAACTGTTTGAACGCGGTCATGCGGTGGCGATGCTGCCTTATGATCCGGTGTCTGACAAGGTTGTGCTGGTCGAGCAAATCCGTGTCGGTGCCATGGTAGACAGTGACTCTCCCTGGCAGCTTGAGATCGTTGCCGGGATCATCGACAAAGATGAAACGCCCGAGAAGGTGGCGGTGCGCGAAGCGGAAGAAGAAGCGGGTCTGACGGTGCATGAACTGGCGCCGATGACCAGTTATCTTTCAAGCTCTGGCGGTTGTTCCGAGCGTATTCACCTTTATTTAGGTATTGTTGACGCCGCGCAAGCTGAAGGCATTCACGGCTTGGCCGATGAAGGTGAAGACATATTGGTGCACGTGGTGTCATTTGACCAGGCCATGCAGTGGGTCACCGATGGTAAAATCGAAAACGCGGCCTCTATCATTGCGCTGCAATGGTTGGCGCTGAATAAGCACCGCTGGCATAAATCGTAAGCGAAAGTGGAACGGGGATGTTGAAGCAAGAGTATAAAGTGGATCTCAATGCGCTGATGCGTATGTATGAGACCAACTATGCCAAATTGCTCAGACTGATGCCGCGTGATGACAACGTGGGGGAATCCTGCGTCTATGAAATTCAGGGGCATGAATTCCAGGTAGAGATTGTAGAATCTACCCGTTACACCACTTTGCTCGATATCTGGCAGCGTGGCGATGTGCCTCAATATTTGCGGCCACGGCTCACGGTTCGTATGTACCATGATGCACGGGTGGCTGAAGTGTGTACCACACAGCAGATTTCTCAGATTCGGCCGCGTTATGATTACCCGAATCCGCGCATGCACCAGCGTAATGAAAAACATCAGGTCAACGCATTTCTCGCGGACTGGTTAGCGCATTGCCTTAGAAATGGCATTACAAAACAGAATATAATTTATTAAATTGGCGCGTGGTTACGTGTACTTTTAATCGGGATTTTCAAAACGTTGCGGATTAGTCATCTATCAAGTCACAACAGCCAGACAGTTCGGTTGTTGCAAATTACAGATACACACCTCTTTGCTGATCCCAATGGTTGTTTACTGGGTGTCAACACGGTCGATAGCTTTCGCGCCGTTGTCAGTGAAATCCAGTCGCAGGATGTGAAGTTTGACGCCATCATCGCCACTGGCGATATCTCTCAGGATCATACCCCAGAGTCTTACCAGCGTTTCGTCGACGGCATTGCTGAATGGCCGCAGACTTGTTATTGGCTGCCCGGCAATCATGACTACCAGCCTGAAATGCAAAGCGTACTGGTGAAAAGCACCCTTGAGCGCTGTGAAGTGGTCTTGGTTGGCGAACACTGGCAACTGGTGATGCTCGACAGCCAGGTAAAAGGTGTCCCACATGGCCGCTTGTCTGATGAGCAACTTGCGGTGTTGGATGCGGCACTTTCCAAGCAAGCTGGCAGACATACCTTGGTGTTACTGCACCACCACCCACTGCCTGCGGGCAGTGCTTGGCTGGATCAACATCAATTGCATAACCGCGACGCGTTCTGGGCGGTGCTGGATAAACATACCAATGTGAAAGCCGTGGTGTGTGGCCATATTCATCAGGCGCTGGATACTGAGCACAATGGATGCCGCGTGATGGCAGCGCCGTCAACCTGCATCCAGTTCAAACCGGATTCCGACGATTTCGCATTGGATACCACAACCCCGGGCTGGCGCGAATTTTCCCTGCACCAGGACGGCACCATTTCCACAAAAGTAGGACGACTCCAAGGCACGGAATTTCAGCCGGATATGCACTCAAAAGGCTATTGAACATGCCAACCATGTTGCTCTACATCCATGGTTTTAACAGCTCCCCATTATCGGTAAAAGCGCAGCAGATGCGGGATTGGTGTGAAACTCACCGGCCTGACATTAAAGTGGAAGTTCCCGGCCTCGCCTGTTACCCTGCCCAAGCCGCAGTCCAGCTTGAGACGCTGGTTGAAAAATACCGACGTGACTATCGTATTGGACTGGTGGGCAGCTCACTCGGGGGCTACTTTTCAACCTGGCTCAATGCCCGGTATGGCTTTCGCGCTGTGTTGGTCAATCCCGCGGTCAGGCCCTATGATCTATTAGTGGATTATCTTGGCCCGCAGCAAAACCCGTACACAGGCGAAAAGTACCTGTTAGAGCCACATCATATGGCGGAGCTCAAGGCGCTGGATGTTGGTACCATTTCAAAGCCCGATACCCTTTGGCTTTTGCAGCAGGAAGGGGATGAAGTGCTGGATTACCGACAGGCGGTGGCTAAGTATCTGGGATGCAAACAAACAGTTGAAGCATGCGGCGATCATGCTTTTGTCGGATTCGACAGATACCCCGCTGAAATTATTCAATTCCTGGGACTGTGACCACAACTCACAGAATAACCTCGTTTGCTGTGACATTATTTGACAAGCCAACGGGGCATCACAGACCATGTGACAAATTTTAGAAAGCCATTCATCTATGACAGAGCAAGTTTATAACGCGGGATCCATTGAAGTACTCAATGGTCTTGAGCCGGTGCGTCGTCGCCCGGGCATGTATACAGACACCACCCGTCCAAATCACCTCGGTCAGGAAGTTATCGACAACAGTGTCGACGAGGCATTGGCGGGTCATGCACGCAAAGTGGAAGTCATCCTTCACGCGGATCAGTCGCTGGAAGTTATTGATGACGGCCGCGGTATGCCGGTGGATATCCACCCGGAAGAGGGGGTTTCGGGGGTCGAGCTGATCCTGTGCAAACTTCACGCCGGTGGTAAATTCTCCAATAAAAACTACCAGTTCAGTGGTGGTTTGCACGGTGTGGGTATTTCGGTCGTAAATGCCCTCTCTAACCGTGTTGAAGTCTCGGTAAAACGTGATGGACAGGTGTATGAAATTGCCTTTGAACACGGTGAAAAAGTACAGGAGTTGACCGTTACCGGTACCTGTGGCCGACGCGCCAAAGGCACACGTGTGCACTTCTGGCCTGATGCCAAATACTTTGATTCGCCAAAATTCTCTGTCTCCCGTCTGAAGAATATCCTCAAGGCCAAAGCGGTACTGTGCCCAGGGCTTGAGATTGTCTTTACCGACAAAATCAACAACGAAACCATCACCTGGTGTTACGAAAGCGGCCTGAAAGATTATCTGGTTGAAGGTGTAAAAGGTTACGAGTTGCTGCCGGAAGAGCCGTTTGTCGGCGAATTTAAAGCGCCACAAGAAGCGGCAGACTGGGCGGTGATCTGGCTGCCAGAAGGCGGTGAACTGGTTGCAGAAAGCTACGTTAACTTGATCCCGACCGCGCAGGGCGGTACCCACGTCAACGGTCTGCGTCAGGGGCTTTTGGATGCGATGCGTGAGTTTTGTGAATTCCGCAATCTCCTTCCGCGTGGCGTGAAGCTGACCGCTGATGATATTTGGGATCGCTGCGCCTACGTGCTTTCGGTGAAAATGCAGGATCCACAATTTGCCGGACAGACCAAAGAGCGTCTGTCGTCGCGCCAATGTGCGGCTTTTGTTTCCGGCGTGGTCAAAGATGCGTTCAGCCTTTGGCTGAATGAACGTCCGCAACTGGCGGAGCAACTGGCAGAAGTCTGTATTGCCAACGCTCACCGCCGTATGCGCGCGGCCAAAAAAGTAGTGCGTAAGAAAGTGGCTTCGGGTCCAGCACTGCCGGGCAAGCTGACTGACTGTTCTATGCAGGATTTGGCGCGCACTGAACTCTTCCTGGTGGAAGGTGACTCGGCGGGCGGTTCTGCCAAGCAGGCGCGTGACCGTGAATTCCAGGCTATCATGCCGCTGCGTGGTAAAATCCTGAATACTTGGGAAGTCTCAGCCGATCAGGTGCTGGCATCGCAGGAAGTGCACGATATTTCTGTTGCCCTCGGTATCGACCCGGACAGCGACGATCTCAGCGGCCTGCGTTACGGCAAGGTATGTATCCTCGCCGATGCGGACTCGGACGGTCTGCACATCGCAACTCTGCTGTGCGCCCTGTTTGTGAAACATTTCCGTGCGCTGGTGAAAGCTGGTCACGTCTATGTAGCGATGCCTCCTCTCTACCGTATCGACTGTGGCAAGGAAGTGTTCTACGCCCTGGATGACGAAGAGAAGAAAGGTGTCCTAGAGCGCCTGAGCCAGAAACGCGCGAAAATCGACGTGCAGCGCTTTAAAGGTCTGGGTGAGATGAACCCGCTACAGCTGCGTGAAACCACCATGGATCCGAACACCCGCCGTCTGGTACAGCTCACCATCGATGATCACGAAGAAACCGATCGCATGATGGATATGCTCCTTGGCAAGAAACGTGCTGAAGACCGCCGCCACTGGTTGCAGGAAAAAGGCGACATGGCCGAGCTGACCGAAGTTTAAGCAAGAATTTTAAGATCGGACGTTTTCAATGACTGATATCACTTATGACGGTGTCGAGCAGCTTCCGCTGAGGAAGTTTACCGAGGATGCATACCTCAACTACTCGATGTACGTCATCATGGACCGTGCGCTGCCATTTATCGGCGACGGCCTGAAACCGGTACAACGCCGCATTGTGTACGCAATGTCGGAGCTGGGCCTGTCGGCGACAGCCAAATACAAAAAATCAGCCCGTACCGTGGGTGACGTGCTGGGTAAATACCACCCGCACGGCGACTCTGCGTGTTACGAAGCCATGGTCTTGATGGCGCAGCCTTTCTCTTACCGCTACCCGCTTGTGGACGGTCAAGGTAACTGGGGTGCGCCGGACGATCCGAAATCCTTCGCGGCGATGCGTTATACCGAATCGCGCCTGTCGCGCTTCTCGGAAGTGCTGCTGGCAGAATTGGGACAAGGCACCGTTGACTGGCAGCCAAACTTTGACGGCACCATGAAGGAGCCCAAAGCGCTGCCTGCACGATTGCCACACATCCTGCTGAACGGCGTCACCGGTATCGCAGTGGGTATGGCGACAGACATTCCACCGCACAACGCCCGTGAAATGGCCAATGCGCTGGTGGCACTCATCGATGAGCCGAAGATGGATCTGGATGGCGTGCTTGGGCACGTGAAAGGTCCGGATTATCCGACTGAAGCGGAAATCATTACCCCGCAGGTAGAGCTGAAAAAGCTGTACCGTGAAGGCCGTGGCTCGGTCAAGATGCGTGCTGTCTGGCACAAAGACAACGGTGATATCGTTATTACTGCGCTGCCGCATCAGGTGTCTGGTGCGAAACTGCTGGAGCAGATTGCCAACCAGATGCGTGCGAAGAAGTTGCCGATGGTGGACGATCTGCGTGATGAATCGGATCACGAGAACCCGACCCGTATCGTGATCGTGCCGCGCTCCAACCGCGTGGATTGCGATCAGCTGATGAACCACCTGTTTGCATCAACGGATCTGGAAAAGAGCTACCGCGTTAACCTGAACATGATTGGCCTTGATGGCCGTCCTCAGGTGAAAGGTCTGGTACAGATTCTGTCTGAGTGGCTGGAGTTCCGCCGCGAGACCGTGCGCCGCCGTCTGCAATACCGCCTGGATAAAGTTCTGGCCCGCCTGCACATTCTGGAAGGTTTGTTGGCCGCGTATCTCAACATTGATGAAGTGATTGAGATCATCCGCACCGAAGACGAGCCGAAAAAAGAGCTGATGAGCCGTTTTGGCCTCAGCGAGAAACAGGCTGAAGCGATCCTTGAAATCAAACTGCGCCAGTTGGCGAAGCTGGAAGAGATCAAGATCCGCGGTGAGCAGGATGAGTTGAGCAAAGAGCGTGATCAGCTGGAAAAACTGCTGGGCTCTGAGCGCCGCATGAACACCCTGCTGAAAAAAGAGATCCTAGCTGATGCCGAGAAGTATGGCGACGATCGCCGTTCACCACTGGTTGAGCGCGCGGAAGCGAAAGCCATGACTGAGCGTGATCTGATCCCAAGTGAACCGATCACCGTCGTGCTGTCTGAAAAAGGCTGGATTCGCCATGCCAAAGGCCATGATGTGGATCCAACGACCCTGAGTTACAAATCTGGCGATGGTTACCTTGCCGCCGCCCGCGGTAAGAGCAGCCAGCCTGCGGTGTTTATCGGTACCGATGGCCGCAGCTATGCGCTGGAATCCCACTCATTGCCATCTGCACGCAGCCAGGGTGAGCCTATCACCGGCCGCCTGAATATCACAGCAGGCACTTCTGTACGCCATGTGATGATGGGAGAGAATGAAAATCTGGTGCTGATGGCATCGGATGCCGGTTACGGTTTCGTGTGTAAGCAAGACGATTTGCTGTCGAAAAACCGCAGTGGTAAAGCCTTGCTGAGCCTGCCTCAGGCTGCCGAGGTTATGCCGCCACAGCGCGTATTCGACATCGAAAGCGATGACATCGTGGCGATCACTAACGAAGGCCGTATGCTGGTCTTCCCGGTCAAAGAGCTGCCGCAACTGGGTAAAGGTAAGGGTAATAAGATTATCAATATCCCGTCAGCCCGTGCTAAAGCCCGTGAAGAGCTGCTGGCGCAATTGCTGGTGGTGCCACAGGGGGCAACGCTCACCCTGCATGCCGGCAAGCGCAAGCTGTCCCTGAAGCCAACGGATATCGACAATTTCCGTGGTGAACGTGGCCGCCGTGGCTCCATGCTGCCGCGAGGCTTACAGCGCGTGACTGCGTTTGAGATTGCGACGCCTGACAGCGCAACAGATTCACCGGATACCCCGGTAGAAGAATGATATCCAGCCCTCTCCGGAGGGCTTTTTTCTGTCAGCTCAAGAATGTGTAAAGAAGGTTGATGATTTTTAGTAACGCTTGCGTATACTAGTCGCAACTGATTTTAGCGCACATGTGTACGCTGTAAAATTTACCCAACCGCTCCAGGCAGATAGCCCATTATTTCGCAGCGGTTTGCCGGTTTTAGGAGATTTTGAATGTACTTTATACTGCGACTGTTGGCTGTCGCGCTGTTTGCGATTGTCATGCTCGTTTTCGGTTGTGGTTACTGCCTGTTCAGCCCGAGAAACCCAAAGCACGTTTATACATTCGGCCGCCTGTTTGGCAAATTGTCCCGCCTGTTCGGTATCAAAGTCGACCTGCGCCAGTCTGAAGCATCCAAAGATGTCGGTACCTGCGTTTATATCGCCAACCACCAGAGCAACTGGGACTTGGTCACCGTCTCCAATGCTATCCGTCCGAGGGCAGTGACTGTGGGTAAAAAGAGCCTGGCCTACATCCCGATTTTTGGCACCTTGTACTGGCTGACCGGTAATATCCTGATTGACCGTAACAACCGCAGTAAAGCCATGGGCACCATTGGTCAGGTGATTGATAAAATCAAAGAGCGCAATGTCTCTGTCTGGTTGTTCCCTGAAGGTACCCGTTCACGTGGTCGCGGTCTGCTGCCGTTCAAAACCGGGGCATTCCACGCCGCAATTGGCGCCGGTGTACCGATTGTGCCTATCGTTTGTAGTTCTACCCGTCACTTGAGTGCATCCCGTGGTGACAATGGCCATATCATCGTAGAAGTGATGGATCCGATCTCCACCGAAGGGCTGGGTAAAGATCAGGTACGGGAGCTGGCGCAGCGTTGCCACGATGTGATGGCGGCGAAACTCGCTGAGCTTGACGCTGAAGTGGTCGAACTGAACAAAAAATAATAAACTAGAGTCATAATGAAATCGGAAGGATACGCTGTAGCGTATCCTTTTGTGTTTTCTGGAATCCTGTTTTTGTAAAAGAAGTAAGACAAGTATGCTGAGAGATCAGGTTGTTCTGGTCACGGAGAAGGGTGAGCCCACCGGTCTGGCTGAAAAGATGGCAGCGCACCAACAAGGTCTGCTGCATCTGGCATTTTCTGTGATGATCTACCGTGAAACTGAAAAGGGGCGTGAATACCTGCTCCAGCAACGTGCGTTGGGTAAGTACCACAGCGGCGGGCTCTGGACCAATACCTGCTGCTCGCACCCCATGCAGGGAGAATCTTTTGAAACTGCAGCGGCGCGCCGCCTGAATGAAGAGCTGGGTATTGCTGCGCCACTCCAGTTCGAAATGGGCGAAACATTTTGCTACCGTGCCGAGCTGGACAATAACCTGACCGAGCATGAGCTGGATCAGATCATCGTGTGTAAGGTGGATGACGTTGCCATGACACCGAACCCGGAAGAGGTCATGGGCTGGCGTTGGTGGCCTGAGCAGGAAATGTCATCAACCATGGCGCAATCGCCGGAGTTGTTTACGGCCTGGTTTGGGATGGTGGTCAACCGTATTGAGCGCCAGCTTGCGGCATAAAAAAGTGTGATGCGCAGGTATAAAAAAAGCGACCATCAGGTCGCTTTTTTCGTTTTGTAGCAATTACTTGCGAACAGCAATGGCTTCAATCTCGATGCCAACATCTTTTGGCAGGCGGGCAACTTCCACACAAGAGCGCGCTGGATAGTGCTCTACATTGTGCTCGTCGAAGAACTTGCCATAAACTTCGTTTACGGTACCGAAATCGTTCAGATCTTTTACGAATACGGTCATTTTCACGATATCGCTGACAGTCAGGCCTGAAGCTTCAACCACCGCTTTTACGTTTTCCAGAGACTGGCGCGCTTGCACGGCGATATCAGCAGACACTTCGCCCGTTACCGGGTTCACTGGGATCTGGCCCGAAGTCAGTACCATGTTGCCCAGATCAACGCCCTGAATGTATGGGCCGATAGCTGCTGGAGCATGTTCTGTGTGAAGCACTTTAGTCATTTACCTTTCCTTAATCTAAACAGTAGCGACAAAAGGGATGGCGCTTAGTCTGCACTGCGTCGGCGCCAGCGTAAACCCAAGACGTCACATTTTACTCGTCTTTTGGTACTTTCCGCGCTTCATGGGCAAGAAAAAGCCGGCATCTCAGCCGGCTCTTTGAAACACGTCGAAAGTGTTTATCAGTGACTTTCAGTCATGATCTCTCGAGAGAAGACTTTCTCGCAGTATTTGCACTTGAGGTGCACATCGTCTGCCTTTTCAATCACGTTGAAGCTGCTCTCTACCGCTTTCTCATCGTGGGTGATGCAGTTGGTGTTGGGGCAACGGAATACGCCCTGAATGCTTTTTGGCAGCGTCAGCGGCAGTTTGGCAACAACCTGGTAGTTTTCAATTTGGTTGACGGTTGCTTTGGGCGCGTAAAGTGCCAGTTGTTGCGCCTGCTCTTCAGTCACGAAGATGTTTTCGATTTTGATCAGATCCTTGGCGCCCAGCGCAGAAGAAGGCAGGTTTAGGCCGACTGTCACACGCTCGTTGGTTTTATGCAGCTTGAACAGCTTCATGACCTTGAAACCGACATTGGCAGGGATGTGGTCGATAACGGTACCGTTTTTGATCGCTTCAACCTGAAGTTTGTGTTCTTTAACCATGATAATGCTCCTGCCTTAAATGCTGCCGTTGATAACCAGTGCCAGTAGTGCCTGACGCGCATAGACGCCGTTTTCTGCCTGCTGGAAGTAGTAGGCGTACGGGGTTTTATCGACGGCAACGGTGATTTCATCCACACGTGGCAGCGGGTGCAGCACTTTCAGGTTGTCGCGTGCTTCCGCCAGTTGCGGGGTATCCAGGATGAACGCTGATTTGATGTGCTGGTATTCTGACTCGTCCAGACGCTCTTTCTGTACGCGGGTCATGTAAAGAATATCCAGCTCAGGGATCACTTCTTCAATGCTGCTGTGCAGACTGTAGTTGATGCCCTGTTGCTCCAGCTCTTCGAGGATGTAGTCCGGCATTGCCAGTGCATCCGGCGCGATAAAGTAGAAGCGGTTGTTGTTGAATTTTGACAGCGCCTGGGTCAGGGAGTGTACAGTACGGCCATATTTCAGGTCGCCGACCATGGCAATATTCAGGTTGTCCAGACGGCCCTGGGTTTCGAAGATGCTGAACAGGTCGAGCAAGGTCTGGGATGGGTGTTGGTTAGCACCATCACCGCCGTTAATCACAGGCACGCCCTTAGAGAATTCAGATGCCAGACGCGCAGCACCTTCTTTCGGGTGGCGCATCACAAAGGCATCGACGTAGGAAGAGATCACCTGCACCGAGTCAGACAAGGTTTCGCCCTTTTTACCTGAAGAGGTGTTACCGCCATCCGGGAAGCCGATCACTGTGCCGCCAAGACGCTGCACTGCGGTTTCAAACGATAGTCGGGTGCGGGTAGATGCTTCAAAAAAGCAGCTCGCAACCACTTTGTTTTTCAGGATAGTGGGGTTGGGTTCGGCTTTCAGCTTGCCGGCGGTGTCGACAATCAGTTCCAGTTCTTCGCGGGACAACTCCGGGATGGAGATAATGTGTTTGTTGTACAGCGAGGTCGCCATGTCTTCTCTTCCCTTAACAGATTCCCTGTGCAGTCGTGGTAGCTCGCCCACGTTGCGACAGTGGTGAATGGTGAATTTCGGCCAAAAAAAAGCCTCCCGATCAGGAGGCTTTTCTTCTAATTCCTTTAAAAACGAAAAATGGTGCCAATGCCGCGATTCGGCAGGTTTTAGCAGCAGATTGTGGCGCTAAATGTGGCATTCCGGTTCGTTTTTTTGACAAATTGCGAAGGATTATACGCCCATTTTTCAGGGGTGCAACCCGGCAATTTGTGCGCTCAGTTGCCTAGCGTTGCCACCATCACCGCTTTAATGGTGTGCATGCGGTTTTCTGCTTCATCAAAAACGATGGAAAAATCAGACTCAAACACTTCTTCGGTCACTTCCAGACCTTTCATGCCGTATTTTTCTGCCACTTCCGCACCGATGGTGGTTTCATCATTGTGGAAGGCCGGTAGACAATGCATGAATTTGACCTTTGGGTTGCCGGTGGCTTTCACCACATCCATGTTGACCTGATAAGGCTTCATCATGGCAACACGCTCATCCCATGCATCTTTGGCTTCACCCATGGAAACCCACACGTCGGTATACAGGAAATCACAGCCTTGGACGCCTTCCTGAACATTCTCGGTCAGGGTGATTTGTGCACCGGTTTGGGCGGCAATGGCTTGGCATTGCTCAACCAGTGACTCTTCTGGCCAGAACTGCTTTGGCGCGACCAAGCGGATATCCATACCCATTTTGGCTGCGCCGACCATCAGGGAATTGCCCATGTTGTTGCGCGCATCCCCCAGGAATGCAAATGAGATGTCACTGAGCGCCTTGCCACCGCCATGCTCCTGCATAGTGAGGAAATCCGCCAGGATTTGGGTAGGGTGGAACTCGTCTGTCAGGCCATTCCAGACCGGTACCCCCGCATACTGACCCAGCTCTTCCACGATGGACTGGCCGAAACCGCGGTATTGGATACCGTCATACATGCGGCCGAGTACACGGGCAGTGTCTTTCATCGACTCTTTATGACCGATCTGTGAACCGGAAGGGCCGATGTAAGAAACCTGCGCACCCTGATCAAATGCCGCCACTTCAAAGGCGCAGCGGGTACGGGTTGAGGCTTTCTCAAAGATCAGTGCAATGTTTTTCCCTTTCAGGCGTTGCTGCTCATAGCCGCCGTACTTGGCTTTTTTCAGGTCGGCAGAAAGCTCAAGCAGGTGCTGAATTTCCTGTGGGGTGAAATCGAGCAGTTTCAGAAAGTTCCGGTTACGCAGATTAAATGCCATGGTGAGGTCCCTTTCAACATCTTGATGTATCTCTTTATGGTATGTGGCTACCACTTTGATAGTAATCACGATATTGACCTATATTTGACTATTAATGCAACCCTTGTGAATAAATAATTATTATTGGCGATTTGTCCGTCACAATAAAAAGGCCACCGCCGAAGCGGTGGCCTTATTGCTATGGTAGTTGTATAGGAGGGTTAACCTAGAGGCCTTCCCGCTCGATCGGACAGCTCATGCAGCGTGCACCGCCGCGTCCCCGGCCCAGCTGATCGCCGGGGATAGGGAGCACGGTAATGCCGGCTTTGTCGTATTTCTCATTGGTGTAAACGTTGCCTTCGTAGCCAATGACCACACCCGGACGGACGGTAAGCACGTTATTGGCATCATTCCACTGCTCACGCTCAGCTTCAAAGCTGTCACCGCCGGTCGTGATGATATTGAGCTGTGGCAGTTCCAGTGCCTTCTCAATGGCGTTCAGGAAGTAGTCGGCTTCTTTGACTTCAACGTCACCATTGCCCTTATTGATCAGACGCCAGCTTTGCAGATCTTTGCGCATCACCTGCGGATAGACTGAGAAGGTGTCGATATCCATGTGGGTCATGACAGTATCCAGATGCATGCAGGAGCGGTGTTTTGGCAGGTTAATCGCTATCACCTCTTTGGCCTGACCGTGGGCGAACAGGCTGCGAGCCAGCGCTTCCACGCCCTGTGGGGTGGTGCGTTCAGACATTCCGACCAACACTGCTCCATTGCCAATCACCAGCACATCACCGCCTTCGACCATGGCATTGTCGTAGTCACGTTGCTCGGCGCCGAGATAGGTAATGAAGTCCTGTCCTGCGAACAGCGGGTGCCAGCGGTAAATTGCACGCAGATGATTGGTTTCGCGCTGACGTGCAGGCATCGCCATTGGGTTTAGCGATACGCCACCGTAGACCCAGCAGGAGGTATCGCGGGTGAATAGGTGGTTGGGCAGGGGGTCAATGATAAAGTCTGTGCGCTCATGCATTGCCTGCATCATTGAGGCTGAGTGGTGCGGGAAGTCAATGTAGCTCAGGCCTCCCAACAGGATATGCGCTAACTCATCATCACTGAGGGTGCTCAGATAATGCCGCACATCTTCTGCAAACTGGTGGCCGAGGCGGTAATCGCCAACCTGGGTATTGAGCAGCCACTGTTTGGCTTCGGGCACGGCCAGCGTTTCAGCCAGCAGATCGTGCAGCAGCAGAACTTCTACATCCTGATCTCGCAGGGTTTGTACGAATTGGTCGTGCTCTTCACCGGCACGCTCTACGGCCAGCACGTCATCAAACAACAGATCCTTATAGTTTGATGGCGTAAGGTGGTTCAATGCACGCTCAGGGCGATGCAGCATCACCCGTTTTAGTTGGCCGACTTCAGATCCCACATATAACTGACTCATGATCGTTTCTCTCTTGAATTTTTATTAATCCCCAACCGGTTTGTTGCTCTCTGCGCGGACGCACAAAGATGCAATGTCTTAATGCATGTTCACAGCAGAAACGGTGGGGGAAATGGAGATAAAGCGACAGAATTCTGTGACTGTGGCGCCTGATAGCAAAGACGCCTGAAAACCCGTCGTAAATCCATTTATCCTGTTTGGACACCTAAGCCTTGTCTGCAGGTATACAGCGGCTGTTTCGGTATGTCCTCACATCCATAAGTGCGTATCTATGCGAAATAAATGCACACTATTCCATAATTCAGGGTTTTTATGGCGCAAGATTGGGTGATTTAAACTATATCCAGCATCATGTGTTGTTACATCCCTGTTCTCAAATAATGACAACCTTGTTCGTTTAGGTCAATTTTACTTTTGATTAACATGTGCTGTGGCGGTGAATTTAGCATGGCAAACCGCTGCAATCCGTGCCATAGTGCCCCCGTTAATTCGAGTCTGGAGCTTACAGATGTCTTACGCCGACATTATTGAAGAACAAAAAGCGGAAACCCGTGAAATCATTGCTGCGTTGCTGGAAGACGGCAGCGATCCTGATGCGCTTTACACCATTGAACACCACCTGTCAGCGGACAGCTTTGCGGAGCTGGAAGGCGCAGCGGTTGATGCGTTCAAAATGGGCTTTGAAGTGCTGGAAGCAGAAGAGCTGGAGCTGGAAAATGGCGGCACAGTGATCTGTTTTGATGCAGTGATGGAATCTGCGCTGGATGCGGATCGCATCGACGAGCAGGTGGAAAAACTGGTCGCGTTGGCTGAAAAGCACAAGATCGATTACGACGGCTGGGGCACCTACTTTGAATCGGATGAAGAAGACGCCGAAGAAGAAGGTGAGCTGGAAGAAGACGATTAATCGTTGTCTACAGAATT
The DNA here is from genome assembly GCF_019209835.1 of Enterovibrio paralichthyis. Lineage (NCBI taxonomy): Bacteria > Pseudomonadati > Pseudomonadota > Gammaproteobacteria > Vibrionales > Vibrionaceae > Enterovibrio > Enterovibrio paralichthyis. Next base: position 56,265 of record NZ_JAHUTS010000027.1, read on the forward strand.
GAGAAAGCCGGAGCATGCTCCGGCTTTTTTGTACCCCGGGATCTGGATAAGCCGCAGGGTCGCTTACAATCAGAGCCTTTTCAGCATGGCTACTTCACAATCCGTGTGGCCGGTATCACCAAGTGGTTTATCCATATGTTCAAATCCGATGGATTCATACAGCCGGATTGCCTCTTTCAAACAGGCGGTGGTTTCGAGATAACATGCGGTAAATCCTTGCTCACGGGCAAACTTCATTGCCTTTGCTGCCAGCCTCCGTGCAAATCCCCGGCCACGCAGTTCCGGGCGGAAATACATTTTCTGAAGCTCACACACACCTTCTTCACCCGCTAAAGGCGCAACACCGCCGCCGCCCAGAATTTTCCCATGCTGCTCTATTACCCAGTACGCAGCATTGCTGGCTTTGTAATTTTCGCTGAGGGTATCGAGGGTAGGGTCTGCAACACTGAACCCTTTGTCTGCGGTCAGGCCATATTCGGCAGAGACTTTGCGAATCACCGCGGCAATGGCGGCGTTATCTGCCGGTTCCAACCTGCGCAGGGTAAAGCCTTCTTGCTTGTCGCTCTGTTCCATAGCGCGGTTATAACGGTGCAAGGAGGTCGCTAGTAGCTCAATTTCATCCGTGTCGAGCTGTTCCAGATACAGGGCGATCTGTTGGTTTATCCCGCAGTGGTGTTCGTTCAAGCGCGCTTTTCCTGCCTCTGACAGGGCATAACGAGGTTGGTTGGTCGCCGGGTCGATTTGCGACATCACGCTGTCATTGTTGATCAGGATAGCAAGGGTCCGGTTAGCATTGGTGACATCAATATTGAGTTTTCTGGCCAGCTCTTCAGCGCCCATGGTTTGCTGCTCCAGCTCAATCAGGACATGGCACTGCACGGTGGTTAGCCCGGCATTGCCGTAGATATTGTCGAGCAGGCCGCGGTGGCGGAGGAGTTGTCTGACTAATTGCCGGATCTCTACAGGTCCCGTCTTCATGGTTTACATCCTTGCTTGGAAAGAATTGCTGGCGCTAAAAATCAGGTCGATTTTCAAGGAAATATAAGGGGAGTTGAGGGAGATTGAAAGTAAAGAGGGAAAACTAAAGCCGGGCACTGGTGAATGCCCGGCTGAATAAGCCGGATGATTTATGCCTTTGCAGCATGATGATGGTGGCACTGCATTAACTGGAAACGCTCTTTGTTCTGCCATACGCGTTCATGGAAGTAATACGCCATGGTATTGATGCTTGGTTCAATCATCGCCATTACGCTACCCACCAGAATATCGCCGGTCAGCAGGTAAGCCACACCAAAGGCAACTGAGAAGTGCACGGTGGCAAAGCTGGCGGTTTTACGGCCCGGGTGATTCATTCCCAAACGTTTCAGTAATGGTGTTTGCCAAGCTTTTTCATGGAAGTAGAAAGCCACGGTGTTGACCATCGGTTCTACCATGGCAATCAAGCTACCCAGCAGAATGTCACCTGTCAGCACGTAAGCAACGGTAAACGCAACGGTAAAATGGATGCCTGCAAAACTGATGGTCTTTTTCATAACGGTTCCCTCATTCGGTTATGAATTCATTATTGCAAATAATTCTTATTTGTAAATGCGGATTCAGTAAATCATTTTGATAGGTGAAAACTATTAATTGGCCGAGTAAGGGAAAATAAAAAGGCCGACAGTTTCCTGTCGGCCTTTTCGTCTTTACGGATGTCTGAAATTACAGTGCAGCGATCGTCGCTTTTTGCTCTTCCAGTTTGGTCAGCGCTTCCGCGTAACCGTCCAGTTTTGCGCGTTCTGCAGCAACAACTGCTTCCGGAGCTTTCGCTACGAAGCCTTGGTTGTTCAGCTTGCCTTCGATGCGTTTGATTTCACCTTGGGTTTTGGCGATCTCTTTGTCCAGACGAGCCAGCTCAGCGTCTTTGTCAATCAGACCCGCCATTGGGATCATCAGGGTAGACTTGCCAACCAGTGCAGTTGCACATGCCGGGGTTTCTTCGCCAGCTGCCAGAATACGGATGTCTTCCAGTTTCGCCAGAGACATCAGAACCTGCTTGCTCGCTTCAACACGTGCAGCGTCTTTCTCGTCAGCTGCTTTCAGCATGACGTCCATCGGCTTGCTTGGCGCGATGTCGTATTCTGCACGCAGGTTACGGATTGAAGTGATGAAAGATTTCACCCACTCAATGTCCGCCAGTGCGTCTGCATCGAATTGTGCTTCATCGTACTGAGGCAAAGCCTGCAGCATGATGGTGTCGCCTTCCACGCCGTTTACCAGTGGCTTCACGCTCTGCCAGATAGATTCGGTGATGTAAGGAACAACCGGGTGCGCCAGACGCAGGGTCTTCTCAAGCACGGTGATCAGCGTGTGACGGGTCGCGCGCTGTTGTGCTTCAGTGCCTTTCCACAGAACTGGCTTAGTCAGCTCCAGGTACCAGTCACAGAATTGGTTCCAGATGAATTCATACAGGGTGTTCGATGCCATATCCAGACGGAAATTCTCGATGTGCGCATTGAACTCTTTCGCTGCCAGCTGGAACTGGGATTCGATCCACTTGTCCGCCAGTGAGAATTCCATCTCACCACCGTTCATGCCGCAATCCTGATCTTCTGCGTTCATCAGCACGTAACGGCTTGCGTTCCACAGCTTGTTACAGAAGTTGCGGTAACCCTCAAGACGCTTCATGTCCCAGTTGATATCACGGCCGGTTGAAGCCATGGCAGCCAGGGTGAAACGCAGGGCGTCGGTACCGTAGGCTTCGATACCGTTTTCGAACGTCTTACGGGTGTTTTTCTCGATCTTCGCCGCCAGTTGTGGCTGCATCATGTTACCGGTACGTTTTTCTACCAGTGACTCCAGATCAATACCGTCGATCATGTCGATTGGGTCAAGCACGTTACCTTTAGACTTCGACATCTTGTCGCCGTTTTCGTCACGGATAAGGCCAGTCACGTAAACAGTCTTGAACGGTACCTGTGGTTTGCCGTCTTCATCTTTCATGAAGTGCATGGTCATCATGATCATGCGCGCAACCCAGAAGAAGATGATGTCGAAACCGGTCACCAGCACGTCAGTCGGGTGGAAGGTTTTCAGCTCAGGGGTTTCTGCAGGCCAGCCCAGAGTACCGAAGGTCCACAGCGCAGATGAGAACCAGGTATCCAGTACGTCATCGTCCTGGCGCAGAACGACAACCGGTGCCAAACCGTTCTTCTCACGCACTTCTTCTTCGTTGCGGCCAACGTAGACGTTGCCGTCGTTGTCGTACCATGCTGGAATGCGGTGGCCCCACCACAGCTGACGGGAGATACACCAGTCCTGAATGTCACGCATCCAAGAGAAGTACATGTTTTCGTATTGTTTAGGCACGAACTGGATGTCGCCGTTTTCTACCGCTTCAACCGCAGGCTGTGCCAGGGTCGCAGTGCGAACGTACCATTGGTCAGTCAGCATTGGCTCGATAACCACGCCACCACGGTCGCCGTAAGGGACGGTCAGGTCGTGATCTTTGATTTCGTCCAGCAGACCCAGTTCGTCGAACTCAGCCACGATCGCTTTACGCGCAGCAAAACGCTCCATGCCACGGTATTTCTCTGGCAGGTCAGTGCTGTAAACATCGCTTGCTTCACCGTTAGTGTTAAACACTTCGGCTGCATCACGGATGTCCGCGTTGAACGTCAGGATGTTGATCATCGGCAGCTGGTGGCGCTTGCCCACTTCGTAGTCGTTGAAGTCGTGCGCAGGGGTGATCTTCACACAACCTGTGCCTTTCTCCATATCTGCGTGTTCGTCGCCCACGATTGGAATACGGCGGTCAACGATTGGCAGGATGATCTCTTTACCGATCAGATCTTTGTAACGTGGATCTTCAGGGTTTACTGCAACACCGGTGTCGCCCAGCATGGTTTCCGGACGGGTAGTCGCTACCACGATGTAGTCTTTACCGTCCGCAGTTTTCACGCCGTCAGCCAGTGGGTAGCGGAAGTGCCACATGTGGCCTTTCACGTCTTTGTTTTCTACTTCCAGATCAGAAATAGCCGTGTGCAGTTTCGGGTCCCAGTTAACCAGACGCTTGCCACGGTAGATCAGGTCGTCTTCGTACAGGCGTACAAACACTTCCTGAACCGCTGCGTAGAAGCCGTCATCCATGGTGAAGCGCTCACGATCCCAGTCTACAGACGCACCCAGACGGCGCAGCTGCTTGGTGATCGTGCCACCGGATTCGCCTTTCCATTCCCAGATCTTGTCGATGAAAGCGTCACGGCCGTAATCGTGCTTGGTTTTGCCTTCTTCTGCCGCGATCTTGCGCTCTACAACCATTTGGGTCGCGATACCGGCGTGGTCAGTACCGACCTGCCACAGGGTGTTTTTGCCCTTCATACGCTCACAGCGGATCAGGGTATCCATGATGGTATCCTGGAACGCGTGGCCCATGTGCAGGCTGCCAGTGACGTTGGGTGGTGGGATCATGATGCTGTAAGCAGCTTTAGATGTGTCACCGTGAGGCTTGAAGTAGCCAGCCTCTTCCCAGCGCTGGTACAGCGCCTTTTCAATTGATGTTGGGTTGTATGTCTTTTCCATAGCGCTCTTGATGGACTGATTTAATAGGACATTTCTTCAATGGCGAGGGTGCGCATCTGGCGCCCCGCCATGCGGTATATTTTGTAGCGTTCCCGAGCCTGTTGCTTGAGAGCTTCATCGCAAGGCACGAAGTCTACCACTTGTGCAAAGGAAGGCGCAAAAGTTGCTGCTTCTTGCGCCAAATTTATCAGCACATTCCGGTGGCCGGAATGGCGTACACCCGGCCAGCCGATTTCAACTTGCGCACCGCCTCTTGGCCCTTCACCCACCAGATTGTGGGGAACAAAGGCATCGGACGATTGCTGCCACAGCATTTCGTCGATAGCTTCTGCCTGCGGTTTGTCGCCGGCATTGATAAATACCTTCATGCCTTGCTGGCAAAAAAGGGCAGATAGTTGACACGTTTTTTCCACCATACGTAATGACGCATCGTTGTGTGATTCGTCCAGTAAGTAGAAGGTGGCCATGCCGTTCATTGGTTGTTCCTTTTTTGCCTAGCGCAGCGGTATTAACGCGGCGGTATTTTGTTCGGCTCAGTGTGCGTGGTGTTGCCCATTGAGGCAACTAAAAATGCAAGCAACAAAAAAGGAGGCCGAGGCCTAATGCCGATCAGTTAAGAGATAAATGATCGGTTGAACGATCCAACAGATGGCTTATAAAGGCTCTAAGTCCCCATACTTAGAGCCTTTTATTTTGCAATTGACCACAGCCCTTACCCTCGCGA
>NZ_JAHUTS010000028.1:0-58130 GCF_019209835.1 Enterovibrio paralichthyis
GAGGAGGCGATACATCATGTGTTGCCCATTAAGCGAGAAGATCGAATATACCCGAGAGCCGTGAAGCCTAAGGCAAAGAAATACCCCAATAAAAAGAAAGCCAGTCAGCTTAACTGACTGGCATTAAGCCTGAGCTGCCTTTTCTAATCACTTTGATGTGCTGTTAAAGCGCGGGTTATCAGTGAAGACCGCCGACGTATTTCGAAATCGCGTCAATTTCTTTGTCCGACATTTTGCTCGCCACAATGCGCATCATCCCGTTGAGGTCATTGTTACGTTGGCCATCACGAAACGCCATAAGTTGAGCCTTGATGTAGTCGGCATGCTGACCTGAGATTTTCGGAAAGCCAGACAATGGCGTACCGTTACCGCGAGGGCCGTGACAGGCAACACATGCTGCTATGCCGCGGTCTTTGTTACCGGCCATGTAAAGCTCTTCACCAATATCAATCGAAGATTCAGGCGTACTGCCAGGTTTGGCGGTTTGAGAGGCGAAGTAGGCAGCAAGATCTGCCATGTCCTGCTCATTCAGTGGTGCCACCATACCTGCCATCACGGCATTGTAGCGACCCTGCTCACCACCGGTAGTGGCGCCGAGCTTAAATTCTTGCAGCTGTTTGAGCAGATATTTTTCATGCTGGCCGGCAAGTACTGGGTTGGCGGGAATGACGCTGTTACCGTCAGCACCATGACAAGCGGCACAAGTGGCTGATTTTGCTTTACCTGCTTCTGCATCGCCTTGAGCAAAGGCAGTAAAGCTCGCGAATAAAGTGAGTAGTAGCGCTAATCTCTTCATGACATTCCATTTATAATTATCAAGCTTCCAATACCACGATGCCCACGCCATCATGATACAATCATCGAGCAAAAACCGAGCACGGTCATTTTACACAATTTCACATAAAAGTAATCAGTCGACTACATAAAGTCGAGACGGAGTTAACAGTGAATTCTTCACTCAACTATCGAAAAACCCACTTTATTACCAGCGCACCTGACATTCGACACCTGCCTCACGACACCGGGATCGAAGTCGCGTTTGCTGGCCGTTCAAATGCAGGGAAATCCAGTTCCATTAACCGCCTCTGCGACCAGAAAAGCCTGGTGAAAACCAGTAAAACGCCAGGACGCACGCAGCTGATCAACCTGTTTAAAGTGGATGAAGGGTGCCACATCGTTGACTTGCCAGGATACGGTTACGCGCAAGTGCCCTTGGAGATGAAGAAAAAGTGGCAAAAATCGCTGGGCGAATATTTGCAAAAACGTGATCAACTCAAAGGTCTTGTGGTGCTGATGGACATTCGTCACCCGCTGAAAGACCTGGATCAGGATTTAATCTTCTGGGCGGTTGACTGCAATTTGCCGGTCATGGCGCTGTTGACCAAATGTGACAAGCTAAAAAGCGGTGCGCAAAAGGCTCAACTGGCAAAAGTCCGTGAAGCGGCTGTGGACTTTGGTGGTGATGTGCAGGTCGAGCTTTACTCATCCCTGAAAGGGATCGGTGTCGACAAACTGCGTAAAAAGCTGGATGGCTGGTACCAGCCAATGCTGGCTGTTGACCTGCTGCCGGAAGATGGTGAGGCTGGCGAAAGTCAGGAGTAACCCTCTGGATAATAAAAACCCCACCTGTGAAGGTGGGGTAACGGGAGAGAAATAGGAGGTTCTTATAATCGTTATGGAATTAGTGTCAGCGATAAACGCCAAACCCGCAAGCTAACCCTGCCCGAACATTCTTCATCTTCGCCTTAGTAATCAGGCATATAGTTATATCAAAAAACACAACACACTGATCTTTCTTGTGTTTGGTTGCTTCCGCCCAACTTATTTATCTTCGAAAAATATTAAACTTTTTGTATCAATTCTGCGTCATCCAAGATTGGAACTGAATTACAGGATTGATTGGATAAAAAAAGACCGCACTGATCACTCAGTCCGGCCATAAATAACGTGAGAGCACGATGCCTGACAATTGGTTTCAGGCGGCTCCATCACATCAAGAACAAGAAGCAGTCATCATTATAATGCTCTTGCCTTCAATTTAAAGTAATTACTCTAATTAAACGTAACAAAATACAACCAAGCCTTAAAATACACGCTTAAGCCTTTGTTTTAATTAAGCATAAGATTCAAAGAATAGTGTTGGCAGGTGGGTGTATTGCACAATAAAAAATGCCCCGGTTGACATTCGTCAACCGGGGCTGCTGAATCAGCTAAATCCAATAACGTGAAACAAAAGGTCTGAAAGATAGAACATCTTACCTCTGTACCCTACGTCTGTTACTGTATATCAAATGCTCGATTAAGAAAACCCTTTACGTAGTTTTTTTTCATCAAATTTAAAAATCTCGCGCCTTTTGTATTCACTTTGTTTCATCCAGGCGATAAAAAAGCCTGTAAAAACAGGCTTTTTTCGCATAGAAATTTAAGTCAAATCGTGAGTATTCTCTCACTCAACAGGAAGGATTAGTGGGCATCGTCCCAGTTAACGCCGCTTCCAGAGTCTGCCACCAACGGAACTTCCAGTATGGCAGCTGATTCCATCAGTTTGGTGATCTGTTGTTCGACTTCCGACAAATGATCAGTTTCCACTTCCAGCACCAGTTCATCGTGTACCTGCATGATCAGGGCAACACGTCCTGCCGGCTGTTGCTGGATCCACGCATCGACCAAAATCATCGCGCGTTTAATGATGTCTGCCGCCGTACCCTGCATCGGGGCGTTGATTGCGGCACGTTCCGCGCCCTTGCGGCGCATGGCGTTGCTGGACTTGATTTCCGGCAAGTGCAGACGGCGGCCAAAGATGGTTTCCACATAGCCCTGCTCTGCGGCCTGCAGTCGGGTGTTCTCCATATACTGGCGCACACCAGGGTAACGCTCGAAGTAGCGTTCCATATATTGCTGCGCTTCACCACGTGGAATGCCGAGCTGCTTCGCCAAACCAAATGCACTCATGCCGTAAATCAGGCCAAAGTTGATTGCCTTGGCACGGCGACGCATTTCTGACGTCACATCGCTGATGTCGATCCCCATCACTTCAGCGGCAGTGGCCGCATGAATATCCTTGCCGTGGCGGAAAGCATCAATCAGGGCTTCGTCACCGGACAGGTGCGCCATAATGCGCAGTTCAATTTGCGAGTAGTCGACCGCCAGAATGGTTTTACCCGCAGGGGCGATAAATGCCTGACGGATACGACGGCCTTCTTCATTGCGGATTGGAATGTTCTGCAGGTTCGGATCGGTCGATGACAGACGGCCGGTTGCGGTGACAGCCTGATGGTAAGAAGTATGCACGCGGCCGGTCGCCGGTTTCACCATCTTCGGCAGCTTATCAGTGTAAGTAGATTTCAGTTTCGCCAGACCACGGTACTCCAGAATGCACTTTGGCAACGGATAGTCGAGCGCCAGCTCCTGCAGTACTTCTTCGTTGGTCGATGGGGTGCCAGACGGGGTTTTCTTCACGACTGGCAAGCCCATTTTCTCGAACAGGATTACCTGAAGCTGTTTCGGGGAGCTGAGGTTGAACTCTTCGCCCGCCAGTTCAAAGGCCTGCTTTTCCAGCTCATCGAGACGGACGGCGATTTCTTTGGATTGCTTGGCCAGCATTTCCGCGCTGATCAGAACACCATGGCGCTCCATACGCGACAGCACTGGCACCAGCGGCATTTCATACTGCTCGAAAATGACTTTCAGTTTGTCGTCATTGTTAAGCTGTGCCATCAGGGCATTGTGCAGACGCAAGGTGACATCGGCATCTTCCGCGGCATAGGGCGCCGCCTGATCCATTTCAATCTGGTTGAAGGTCAGCTGCTTTTTACCCTTACCGGCAATCTCTTCAAAACTGATGCACTTATGCTGCAGGTAACGCATCGCCAGGCTGTCCATGTCATGCTTGCCCGCCACGCTGTTAAACACGTAGGACTCAAGCATGGTGTCGTAGGCGATGCCGCGCATTGCGATGTCGTAACGCGCCAATACACTGGCGTCATACTTGAGGTTTTGCCCCACTTTCAGAGCGCCTGCATCTTCCAGCCACCCTTTCATCTCGGCCAGAACCCAATCTCTGTCCAGCTGCTTCGGTGCATCCAGATAGTCATGGGTCAATGGCAAGTACGCCGCTTCACCTTCTGCTACGGCGAAGGAAATACCCACCAGGTTGGCTTCCATGTAATCCAGGCTGTCGGTTTCAGTATCAAAGGCAACAACGTCTGTCTTACGCAGCTTTTCCATCCAGGCGTTAAACGCCTCTTCAGTCAGGATGGTTTCATATTTGCTGCGATCGATAGCGGCCGCTTCAAAGCTCGGCGCTGTATTGCCTGATGCAGACGGTGCAGCCGCGCTGCTTTGCGCTCTCGTGCCCGCACTTTCACCGATGGCATCAATGCCCGCCGCGCCATTTTGCGCTTCGGCCAGCCAGCGTTTGAAATTCAGCTCGGTGAACAACTCCACCAGCTTGTCGTTGTCTGCCGCACGGTTGGTCAGCTCTTCCGGTTTGAACGGCAGTTCACAGTCAAGCTTGATGGTGGCCAGACGGTAAGAGAGATACGCATTCTCTTTGTTCTCTTCCAGCTTCTTCGCCATGGTTTTTGAACCACGGAAGCCAAGATCGGCAATTTTGTCCAGGTTGGCATAAAGCTCTTCCAGGCCACCGATACCGGCAATCAGTGCCGTTGCGGTTTTTTCACCCACACCTGGTACGCCTGGAATGTTATCCACCTTGTCGCCCATCAGTGCCAGATAGTCGATGATGTATTCCGGGCCAAAGCCATATTTATCGTGCACACCCTGCGGCGTCATGATCACATTGGTCATGGTGTTGATCAGGGTGACATTTTCGTCCACCAACTGCGCCATGTCCTTATCACCGGTGCTGATCAGTACCGGCATGCCCGCTTTTGAACCCTGAGTTGCCAAGGTGCCGATAACGTCATCTGCTTCAACGCCTTCGATCACCAGCATCGGAAAGCCCATGGCTTCGATGATCTGATGCAGCGGCGCAATTTGACCGCGCAGATCGTCCGGCATTGGCGGACGGTGGGCTTTATATTCCGGATACATGTCATCACGGAATGTTTTCCCCTTGGCGTCAAAAATCACTGCCACGTTGGATGCAGGGTATTGTTTTACCAAACTGCGCAACATGTTAACCACCCCGTAGACGGCGCCGGTTGGCTCGCCTTTGGCGTTAGTCAGATTTGGGGAGGCATGGTATGCACGGTAGAGGTAAGAGGAACCGTCGACCAGGATCAACGGGTTATCAGAAGTCGTCGCCATAACGTTATAAGCTAACCGGATAATGATGGATGGGTTAGGATGCCATGACTTACCGCCACTGTTAACCTGAGATTTTGCCAAGCCGCTCCCGCTGGCACCGTAAATCTTTGCTTCCCCTGGCCCTGTGAATAAATGCCGTGATGCCGAAAACGCCTCGCCCTCACTGTGGATAAGTTTGTTGGTATTTATTTTCTCGCGTTTAGATCGATTTCATAAACGCCTTAGAACTTAAAATTAATTGCTTATTTTTTAATACTTTAAATGTAAGTCATTGATCATGATCAGGATCGATCTCCGATCATCTGTTGTGGAAAAAGAAATTCCTGATTGGCTCCACCTCTGCGGAACAAATTTCTTTCCGTCAAATATCACTCTGTGATCCAGGTAGATTCATTTCCTCGCCGTTTTGTTCATAAACTATCCTTCCATGGTCTAATTGGCAGACAAACAGACTCAACTATCGAGGAAGGGAAGATGAAAAAAGTAGCGGTGATTTTGTCAGGTTGTGGCTTCTATGATGGCGCAGAAATCCATGAATCCGTGCTGTCATTGCTGGCAATTGAGCAAAATGGCGCAAGCTGGCACTGCTTCGCCCCGGATATCGACCAGTTTCACGTGGTTAACCACGCAGCAGGCGAAGAAATGGCCGCCAACCGGAACGTGCTGCAGGAATCTGCGCGCATTGCACGTGGCAATATCCAGGCGATCAGCGAACTGAATCCCAATCATTTTGATGCCCTGTTATTGCCCGGAGGCTTTGGCGTCGCCAAAAACCTCAGCTCTTTTGCATCAAAGGGGGTCAATCTGGATGTGGACGAAAACGTCCTGCGGGTGTGTAAGGCATTCGCCACTGCCGAAAAGCCTGCAGGCTATGTCTGCATTTCCCCGATACTGATCCCGTCGGTGTATGGCAATGGCGCCAAAGGCACTATCGGCAATGATCCGGAAGTCTCTGCGGCGTTCAATGCCATGGGTGGCGAGCACATTGACTGCCCGGTGGATGATTTCGTGCTGGATCAAAGCCGTCGGTTGCTTTCCACACCCGCCTATATGCTGGCCACCTCGGTCAGTGAGGCTAATGCAGGGATCAGCAAGCTGGTTCAGAAACTGATCGATCTGGCGTGATCGCCCACTTTCGATACAAAGAAAAAAGCGACGCCTAATTGGCGTCGCCTGCATCAGAAAATGCTAATAAACTTACTGGAAGCAATGTGAGCAATGTCGTGCGTTCAAGGGCAAAATGAGCCATTGCCCCGGAACAGTTAAATAATAACCATTCTCATTAGCATTTGGCAAGCATTCCAATCCTTTTTTCCCAGACTCAGTCTGCTGGTGTGATTTTCTTCACAAAATGTAGGCGGTACTGGTCAAGAGTGTCTTTCTTTTCCAGGTGCTCTACCTGGTAGTGGTTATTCAGTAACAAACAGAGCATACCGGCAAAACAGTTGCGGGATTTTACCCGAAGGCTGGTATAGCCATGCTTGGCCACCCAGCGCTCCTGCGCATGCAGCAGGGCCTGTGCAATGCCGCGGCGGCGCCCGCTTTTGGTCACGCCACCCAGCCAACTGTAAAAACAATCGTCATCCAACTGATAACCGATCTTCACGCCGCAAAGCTCACCGTCCAAGTCCGCCACCAATACCAGTGAAGGCTTATCACCAATGCGCTTTTTCAGCGCTTCCAGGGATTCCTTTTGCGCCAGTTCATCAATTTTATGGAGCACCTCTACGGCTTCTGCCAGGGTGCCTTCTCGAATAATCATGGGAATGTCCTTTATATACCTAAACAACCTGAAGAGGCAGGATTCAGCGAGATTGACTGACGTTGTGATCGCGGCGTTCCTTTGTAGGTGTAGTCACCTCCATCAAAAAGGAACAACAAAGAGCACGGCGTCAGTCAATTCGCCCAAAGGGAGGCCATCAATGCGCCCACTTCTTCGTTAAATTCCACGGAAATAGAACGACTATTCCACGTAAAATTTGCCTTGAATTGAACGTATTGATGACCTCTGAATACGAGCATCTTCAGGTCGTTTAGGTATAGATACCCACCGCTTTCCTTTTCGACGCAGATAAATCCGGCGGGTATGAATAGCGCCAAGACGCTCGTGGTTTCAGTATAGAAAACATAAAAAAAGCCAGTCTTGCGACCGGCTCTCTTTCCCTCAATATCTTATCGCAAAATGGCGTTTACACCACTTTGGTTTCCAGCGCGCCATTGACCTGGGTAATGCGGCGGATGATGTAGTTCAGCAACACACCATACATAGGCACGAACAGGCCAAGGCTGATCACCAGCTTGAAGGCATAATCCACCAGCGCGATTTCCACCCAGTTCTGCGCCATAAAGGCATCAGGGCTGTTGTAGAACGCAATCGCGAAGAAGGCCAGTGTATCAATCGCGTTACCAAACAAGGTTGAACAGCTTGGAGCTACCCACCATTGTTTAGTCTGACGCAGACGGTTGAAAACGTGGATATCCAGAATTTGACCCAAGAGGTAGGCCATAAAGCTGGCAATCGCGATACGCGCGACAAACAGGTTGAACTCGGTCAGGTGCGCCAGTCCCTGGTATTGTCCCTGATAGAAAAGCACGGACAACACATAGGAAATCAGCAGCGACGGTACCATCACCGAAAAGATGATGCGACGTGCCATACCTGCGCCGTAGATACGGACAGTCAGATCGGTTGCCAAAAAGATAAACGGGAAGGTAAACGCACCCCAAGTGGTGTGAAACCCGAAAATGGTGAATGGCAGCTGAACCAGGTAATTACTGGATGCAATGATGATCAGATGGAAGACCACCAGATAAGAGAGGGCTTTGCGCTGTTGCGCGGGTGTAAAAGTGCTCATTGTGAACCTTTTTGTCATTGGGGGCGAGGGAACCCAAATTACTCATTCACTGGATTTTGTTATCCAGCGCCTTACTAGGGTGGCGAATTATACAGCAATTTTACCGCTTGCCAACTTCTGAAGATTAGCGCTATTTAGCGAGTTGGCGGGCAAGCCAGGTATGCAAAAACTGCAGTTCTTCATCGCCCTCTGCGCCAAGCTTTTCCAGCCAGACGCAGGCGCTGTAATGCTCAGCGCGCAGCATAAAGGCGACGCCTTCAAAATCCACCAGCCAGCTCAGCAAGTCTGCGTCAGTCTGCTTTTCCTTGGCAGTAGCACCTATCAGTTGGCAAAACGCGGCAAGGTGCGCATCGGCATTGTCAAAATCGAGTGTATCAGCCACCAATGACACTCTTCCTGACGCGGCATCCAGCATCGGACGCTCAAAGCAGAACGCATTATCCATAATGGGATTCACTGTGGTTGAGGGTGATGTGATCTTCAATCACATCAAGGAACACATCGCCGTATTTCTCCAGCTTGCGCTGACCGACGCCGTTTACCGCCAGCATTTCGCCCTGTGAGGTTGGGATCATCTCTGCCATTTCGATCAGGGTGGCGTCGTTAAACACCACGTATGGCGGGATATCTTCCTCATCGGCAATCGCTTTACGCAGCTTGCGCAGTTTGGCAAACAGCTTCTTGTCGTAATTGCGCTTGCCGAGCTTGTCTGCCTTGGTGCGCGGTGCCAGACCCAGTCTTGGCACTGCAAGCTCCAAGGCCACTTCGCCGCGCAGCACTGGGCGCGCTTCTTCGGTTAGCTGAAGCACCGAGCTTCGGGCAATGTTCTGTACCAGATAACCACGATGGATAAGCTGACGGAAAATGCTGACCCAGTATTCGTGGCTGAATTCTTTCCCCAGACCATAGGTGCTGATCTTGTCGTGTCCATGTTCTTTAATACGCTGGTTCTGCATCCCGCGCAGCACCTCAACGGTGTAGCCAACACCAAAGCTCTGGTTGACGCGGTAGACACAGGAAAGCGCTTTTTGCGCCTGTTCAGTGGCATCAAACAGAGTAGGCGGGTCAAGGCAGACATCGCAGTTGCCACAAGGCTGGTTGCGGTATTCGCCGAAATAGTTCAGCAGCACCAGGCGTCGGCAGGTCAGCGCCTCAGCGAACGCGCCCATGGCATTGAGCTTGTGGCTTTCCACCTGTTTTTGCGGCCCGTCCGGTTTTTCTTCCAGACAGCGGTGCAGCCAGCCGAGATCAGACGGGTCATAAAGCATCACTGCTTCTGCGGGCAAACCGTCACGCCCGGCGCGGCCGGTTTCCTGGTAGTAGGATTCGATGTTGCGCGGAATGTCGTAGTGCACCACAAAGCGTACGTTGGGTTTGTTGATCCCCATGCCGAACGCCACTGTCGCCACCACGATTTGTACGTCATCGCGCTGGAACGCTTCCTGTACCCAGGCGCGCTGCTCATTGGTCATGCCGGCATGGTAGGCCGCCGCACGGATGTTGCCGTCAATCAGCTTTTCCGCCACCTGCTCTACCCGTTTGCGGCTGTTGCAGTACACAATCCCGCTCTGGCCACTTTGGGTGGCAAGGAACTGGGTCAGTTGTGCCAGCGGTTTGTGTTTTTCAATCAGGGTGTAGCGGATATTGGGGCGATCGAAGCTGCCGAGGTAAACATGCGGATCGGCCAATGCCAGACGCTGGCAGATATCCTGGCGCGTGGTGTCATCAGCGGTGGCTGTCAGCGCCATGACGGGCACATTGGGAAAATGCTGTTTCAGGCTGCCAAGCTGGGCATACTCAGGGCGGAAATCGTGTCCCCACTGGCTAATACAGTGCGCTTCATCCACCGCAATCAAGGCCAGGGTGACAGACTGCAAACGCTCGATAAAATCGCGCATCAGCACCCTTTCCGGCGAGACGTACAGCAATTTCAATGTGCCGTTTTTCAGCGCCTGCCATGTGTCAGACTGGGCTTCCGGGGTCATGGCGGAATTGAGGCATGCTGCCTGCACACCGTTAGCGAGCAGTTGGTCGACCTGATCTTTCATCAGGGAGATAAGCGGTGAGATCACCACCGTCAGCCCGTCGCGCACCAGCGCAGGAATTTGATAGCAGAGGCTCTTACCACCGCCGGTTGGCATGATGACCAATGAGTCATGGCCGGTAATGGCGGCGTCGATGATTTCCTTCTGACCGTCGCGGTAGCTGTGGTAGCCGAACACCTTCTGCAGTACAGCTTCGTCTTGGGTGCATTGTGGCGTAATTTCGGCCGAATCGGTCGCGGTCATAGAGCCTCTCATCATCGAATAGCCGCTCATTCTAAACGCAGGACGGCGGGGATAAAAGGTCAACAACGTCGAAGTGACGCTTCAATTTTTCTCATCGGATTGTTCAGAGAAAATGTGTGCTTCATGGAAGGTTGCCCATATACTGGCCTTGGCAGCAAAAACGTTTACCGATGATACGGATGTCGGTCTGTTCACCAAACCCGCCGCGTCACTCCCCTTCTTTTCGCTGCCCTGACCGCCTTCCCGGCGGTTTTTGCTCTTTTCTGTTTGGATTAATGAGAATTTGCAGTGACTGACGAAGCACAACAGACCCGCCGCGGCATATTGCTCGCCCTCGGCGCCTATATCATGTGGGGGATCGCCCCGCTCTATTTCAAAGCCCTTAATGGCGTGCCTGCGCCGGAAGTGTTGGTTCACCGCATTATCTGGTCGTTTTTCTTCCTGGCGCTGATTTTGTATTTCACCGGTAGCATGGGCAAAGTGCGCTGGCTGATAAAAGACACCAAACGGCTGATGCTGCTGACAGTCAGCGCGGTGGTCATTGCCGCCAACTGGCTGATTTTCATCTGGGCGGTGAATAACAACCACATGCTGGATGCGAGCCTGGGTTATTACATCAACCCGCTGATCAACGTGGTGCTCGGCATGGTGTTCCTCGGTGAGCGGTTCCGCAAGCTGCAGTGGGTCGCTGTCGCACTGGCTTTCATTGGCGTGGCGGTACAGGTGATCACCTTTGGCTCCCTGCCATGGGTGGCACTGGTACTGGCCTCCAGCTTTGGCTGCTATGGTCTTATCCGCAAAAAAATCAGTGTGGATGCCGCCACCGGCCTGTTTATTGAAACGGCCGTCCTGTTGCCGGTCGCGCTGGTATATTTGCTGATGATTGCCGACAGCGCCTCGTCAAACATGTTTAACAATCCGACCAGCCTGAACCTGTTATTGATTGCAGCCGGGGTAGTCACCACCCTGCCACTGCTTTGCTTTAACGGCGCGGCGACTATCCTTCGCCTGTCCACCCTGGGCTTTTTCCAGTACATCGGCCCCAGCATGATGTTTCTGTTGGCCGTCGGGCTCTACAACGAGCCGTTCACTGCAGATAAAGCCACCACCTTTGCCTTTATCTGGACGGCACTGGCGGTGTTTATATTCGATGCGGTACGCAACCGCAGGAAACAGCGTCAAACAGCGTAACAGCGCGTCGAAGCGGTACTCAGGTGCCGCTTTTTTTATTATGCAATCACAGCCCTATCTTACTGCTTCATCAGCAATTCTCTGCACCCTTGCCTCGTAATACCGACACTTCAATTTTGCATCGGGCGTCTATACTCAAAGTCCAACCGTCTGCGCTCTACAAGGAATGAGAATGAAACTATCCCCGACCCGTTTTCTCCCGGCGCTCGCCTTATCTGCACTGCTTTCTGCACCTGTCTATGCCACCTCGGAAGGTCAGGTTACCGACGCCGTTGCACCGGAGCTTGCCACCGGCAGCGTGATGCGAAAAAGCGTCAAAGGCAAAGAGTGGATGGTCGCCTCTGCCAACCCGCTCGCCAGTAAAGCCGGTGAGGCCATGCTGCGAGCAGGCGGTAACGCCATTGATGCCATGGTGGCCGTGCAAACCGTACTCGGCCTGGTGGAACCACAAAGCTCCGGCCTCGGTGGTGGCGCTTTCTTGGTGTATTGGGACAACGAGGCACAGGCCCTGACCACGTTTGACGGCCGGGAAACCGCTCCTAAAGCAGCGACACCGACCCTGTTTCTCGACGCCGACGGCCAGCCGCTGAAGTTTTATGACGCGGTGGTCGGCGGTTTGTCGGTCGGCACGCCCGGCACCGTGCGCCTGATGCATGACACCCACGCCAAATACGGCAAGCTGTCCTGGCGCACTGTATTGACCCCGGCCATTGAGCTGGCGCAGAACGGGTTTGAAGTTTCCCCGCGTCTGGCTGCCCTGATTGAAGGGGATGCCGAACGCCTGCGCCGTTATCCTGCGACTTACCAGTACTTTTTTGACGACAACGGCAACCCGCTCACTATCGGCCAGCGTCTGACCAACCCAGACTACGCCAACACCCTCAAGCTGGTTGCGGAAGACATTGATAACTTCTACGAAGGAGAAATTGCCGACGACATCGTCGCTACCGTTCAAAACGCAGCAGGCAATCCGGGCGTGTTGAGCAAAGACGATTTGGCTGAGTATAAGGTTATCGAACGCAAACCCGTGTGCGCCCCCTACCATCAATACCGCGTTTGCGGCATGGGCCCCCCAACATCCGGCGGTATCACAGTGGGACAAATCCTTGGCATTCTCAGCCACTTCCCTCTGCAAAATCTGGGCAAAGACAACCCGGAAAGCTGGCGTCTGATTGGCGATGCTTCGCGTCTGGCCTTTGCTGACCGTGGCCGCTATATCGCCGACAGCGATTTCGTTCCCGTCCCCACCGAAGGCTTGCTGGCACCGGCGTATCTGGAAGCACGGGCGGGGCTTATCCCGGCAGAAGGGGCGATGACAGAGGTGTCACCCGGCGAACCACAGTTCAGCCATGCCATCGCCGCCCCCAAGCTTGCTGATGACCAGTCCATTGAGCTGCCCTCCACCAGCCATTTTGCGATTGTCGATAAAGAAGGCAACGTGGTGTCGATCACCACCACCATCGAAAACGGCTTTGGTTCACGCCTGATGACCCGCGGCTTTCTGCTCAATAACGAGCTGACCGATTTCTCCTTTGCCACCCACCAGAATGGTTACCCCATTGCCAACCGCATCGAGCCGGGGAAACGCCCGCGTTCATCCATGTCACCGACTATTGTTATGCGTGATGGCAAACCTTACATGGCGGTAGGCTCACCGGGCGGTAGCCGCATCATCGGTTATGTGGCCACTGCGCTGATAGCCCACCTCGACTGGGGACTGGATATCCAGGCCGCCATTGACCTGCCTCACCTCATCAACCGCTTCGGCACTTACGATCTCGAAGCCGGGACAGATGCAGAAAGTTTTAAGCCAGCCCTTGAAGCCATGGGATACAAGGTCGATATTCGTGACTTAACGTCCGGTATCCACGGTATTGTTATCGACAGTGGCACGCTGGAAGGCGGTGCCGACCCAAGACGTGAAGGTCTGGTAATTGCGAATTAGCGCTCAGGAGACAGCGAATGAAAAAAGTAAGTGCTTTGATGTTGTGCGGATTGTTGGGTGTCGCCACCCTCCCAGCTCAGGCAACGGATTTAGGGAACCTGCTCGGTGAAGCCAACCGCGAAGCCAGCAACCTGTTGGAAGGCGTAAACAGCGAAGCGGCGGAAAACCCGATCACCTCTCTGCTAAGCAAAGGGCTGGATATTAACGACAAACAGGCGGCGGGCGGTGCCGGTGCCATGCTGGCAATGGCTTACCAGACCTTGGGTGAGTCTCAAAGCAGCGAGCTTCTGAAAATGGTACCGGGCATGGAATCCCTGACCGGCATGATCCCGGCGGGTCTTGGCAGCAATCTGGCCAACCTGGAATCCGTGGATAAAGTGTTCAACCTGCTCGGCATGGACGCAGGCATGGTGCAAAAATTTGCGCCGATGATCATCAAGTACCTGACCGGTGAAGGCGCCAGTGAATCCCTGCTGAGCGGCCTGACCAGCGCCTGGGGCGTGAAATAATCCGTCAGCGGAAATAGCAAAGGGTGGCTAAATGCCACCCTTTTTTGTTTGTATTGCCGTTACAGCGCTTCGAGTTTGGCGTACTGGGTCACCAGCCATTTAATGCCTTCACCGTTAAAGGCAACCTGTACCCGGCTTTGCTGACCACTGCCTTCAAAGTTGATGATGGTACCTTCACCAAATTTCGGATGCTGCACGCGCTGGCCGAGGGCAAAACCGGTCTGGTTGAAATTCTGCTGGGTCTGGGTTGACGAGAAACGGCCAGCCGCTGCTGCGGGGCGCGACACCTTGGCACGCATGCGCACTTCTTCCAGACACTCTTCCGGCAACTCGCGGATAAAGCGTGACGCCTTGTGGAACATATCCTTACCGTACACGCGGCGCATTTCTGCAAAGGTGATGTAGAGCTTTTTCATCGCGCGGGTCATACCCACGTAGCAAAGACGACGTTCTTCTTCCAGGCGGCCGGCTTCTTCCGCCGACATCTGGCTTGGGAACATGCCCTCTTCCACACCCACCATAAACACCATTGGGAATTCGAGACCCTTGGCACTGTGCAGTGTCATCAACTGTGCGGCATCGTCAAATTCGTCCGCCTGTCCTTCACCGGCTTCCAGCGCCGCATGGGAGAGGAAAGCTGACAGCGGTGACATCTCATCCTGCACCTCTTCCGGCACCTCGAACTGGCGGGTTGCTGTCACCAGTTCCTCAAGGTTGTCGATACGTGCCTGCGCCTTCTCGCCTTTCTCGGCTTCGTACATAGCACGTAGGCCGGAGTGCTGGATAACGTAATCCGTTTGCTGGAACAGCGCCATTTCGCGGGTGTCATCCTCAAGGGCATTCACCAGCTCGATAAAACGGCGCAGGGAATTGGCGGCGCGGCCAGCCAGCGCTTGCTCTTCCAGAAGCTGGTTACTGGCTTCCCACATGGTTGCACCGCGGTCACGCGCTGCAAGACGGATGGTTTCCAGGGTGCGGTCACCCAGGCCACGGGCCGGGGTATTTACCACGCGCTCAAACGCCGCATCATCAAAACGGTTGCCAATCATGCGAAGATAAGCCAGCGCATCTTTGATTTCCTGACGTTCGAAGAATCGCATGCCGCCGTAAATGCGGTACGGCAGTCCGGCCTGGATCAAGGCTTCTTCAAGCACACGGGACTGGGCGTTGTTGCGGTACAAAATGGCGGTGTCATTCAACGCGCCACCTTCGTCCTGCCAAGCTTTGATTTTGCCGACCACAAAGCGTGCTTCGTCCAACTCGTTGAACGCACTGTATACCGAGATTAATTCACCTTCCTTGCCTTCCGTCCACAGGCTCTTGCCCATGCGCTCGGCGTTATTGGCGATCAGGTGGTTAGACGCTTTCAGGATGTTGCCGGTCGAGCGGTAGTTCTGCTCCAGACGGATGGTTTCTGCGCCCGGAAAGTCCTGCAGGAAACGGGAAATGTTCTCGATTTTCGCCCCGCGCCAGCCGTAGATGGACTGGTCATCATCACCCACAATCATCACTTTGGCAGAGTTGCCCGCCATCATACGCAGCCAGGCATACTGGATATTGTTGGTATCCTGGAATTCGTCCACCAGAATGTGCTGGAAACGGGCCTGGTAGTGTTCGCGGATATGGACTTTGTCACGCAGCAGTTCGTGGCAACGCAGCAATAGCTCGGCAAAATCCACCAGACCGGCACGGTCACACGCTTCCTGATAGGCGCTGTAAACCCGCAGCCAGGTTTTCTCAACCGGATCGAACTGGGCATCAATATGGTGTGGACGCAGCCCTTCATCTTTCTTGGCGTTGATGTACCAGGATGCCTGACGCGCTGGCCAGTGTTTTTCATCCAGGTTCTGTGCCTTGATTAAACGGCGCAGCAGGCGTTGTTGGTCATCCGAATCGAGGATTTGAAAATCCTGCGGCAGGTTGGCATCAAGATGGTGCGCACGCAGGATGCGGTGACACAAACCGTGGAACGTGCCACACCACAGCCCGGACGCGGTGCCCTGCATTAACTGCTCAATACGGCCACGCATTTCTGCCGCGGCTTTGTTGGTAAAGGTTACCGCCAACACCGAAAACGGCGAGGCATACTCAACCTGCATTAACCAGGCAATACGATGGACCAACACCCGGGTTTTACCACTGCCCGCACCGGCCAGAACCAGATAGTTACCAAGCGGCGCAGCCACGGCTTCGCGTTGTTTGTCATTCAAACCGTCAATCAGGTGGGATACGTCCATCGTTTCATTCACTGGTTATTTATACACTGGTTGAGGATTATACCCGCAATGTCCCTCAGATGCATGTCAGCGGATGAGATCACCACCAATTGTTAGATATCAATAAATTAAGACACTCCCCCGCCCTCACACTGCCAATTTTGGCGAAAAAATATCCTTACAAACGAAAGTTTTCTTTGTGGACTCCTATCTTTTAGATCAGCACGCCCTTGGTTTGTGCTGGCGCATAGAACGCCAACTCTATTAATCATTAAAGGACGAAAGTCTGCCTAAAGAGGATTTACCATGAAAAAGACCAATTTTGCTGTTGCTGCCGCTGTAACCAGTCTGCTTGCTGTGGGTGCGACGACCCTCACCACCACGCCTGCCCAGGCAGCAGAAAAAGAGAAATGCTATGGCGTCGCCAAAGCCGGTAAAAACGACTGTGCGACCAACACCAGCTCCTGCGCCGGTACTTCTACCCAGGATGCACAGAAAGATGCGTTCATCGTGGTACCAAAGGGCCTGTGTGATCGTCTGGTTGGCGGTTCAACCACCTCATCTTAATCACGCATTATCACAGGTAACCGGCGAGCGAGGCTTGGCATGAAACAGATTTCTCCCTGGGTAGGTGTAGGACTAAGAGAACCCCACCACGACTATTTCCTCGAGCAGACCCCGGATATGGGCTGGCTGGAGGTTCACAGCGAGAACTTTTTTCTGCCGCACGCAAGTGCCACGAAGGCGCTGCGTACCTTGCGGCGCCGTTATCCCGTGAGCTGCCACGGCGTGGGTTTGTCGTTGGGTTCGGTTGACCCGGTCAACCCACACCACCTTTCCCGTCTGAAGACTCTGGTCGATGAAATCGATCCCCTGTTTGTTTCCGATCACCTGAGCTGGAGTTCGGTTGACAACACTTATTTCAACGATTTGCTGCCCCTGCCATATACGGAAGAGGCGCTGGCGGTTTTTTGCCGCAATGTCGAGGTAACACAGGACTATCTCGGCCGTCAGATACTGGTTGAAAACCCGTCAAGCTACTTAAGCTTTGCCCATTCCACCATTCCTGAGTGGGAGTTTTTATCCGAGGTAGCCAGACGCACCGGCTGTGGTCTGTTACTGGATTTGAACAACATTTACGTCAGCGCCTTTAATCATGACTTTGACACAGACTCCTACCTTGCAGCCATCAATCCGGATTGGGTGCAGGAAATTCATCTGGCCGGTTTTACCAAAAAGACCCTGGATGAAGGGGAGATCTGGATTGATACCCACAGCCAGCCGGTCTCCGAACCTGTGTGGGATCTCTACCGGAAATGGATTGCACACCATGGCGCTTGCCACACCCTGATTGAATGGGACCGGGACATTCCCGCCCCTGCAGTCTTGCTGGCCGAAGCAGCAAAAGCCAATGACATCATCCAGTCGATGGTAACGCCTAGCAGGGAGGCGATATGAGCACGCCAAACCTTGCCGAACTGCAACACCAGTTTCGCGATGCGTTGCACTACCAGCCGCACGACTTGTCGCTTGGCGAAGGCGTTGCGGAGCCGGAAGCGCTGCTGCAGGTGTACCGAAACAATTTTGTGATGACCCTGACAGAGTGTCTGGAGGCTGTGTATCCCGTGGTGAATGCACTGGTGGGCGATGAATGTTTTCAGGCGGTTGCCCGCCACCACGTGCTCAGCCACCCCATGACGGATGCCTGCGCCGAGAGCTATGGCGGGGGATTCAACGACACCATCATGTCACTGCCCAACATTGTTGAAACGGTGCCATACCTTGCCGACATGGCAGCCCTGGAGTGGCATATCCAGTGCGTCAGCCGTGCCCCCATGCCCGCTCCCTTTCCAATGGAAAGGCTGGCGAAGGTCGAAGACGAAGCCTTCGCGGCTATCCAGTTGCAAAGCCCTGCATCCGTCGCGGTATTGCCAAGCGATTACGCGGTTGGCGTTTTGTGGCAGGCCATCAGTGATAACGACGAGACAGCGTTATCCAAAATAGACATCAACCAGCCACAGACCGTGCTTGTCCAGAAACAGGCCGAAGGTGTGGTGATATCAACCTTAACCGAAGAGGATGCCCAGCTGATCCTTGCCTGTCAGCAATCACCGTTAGGTGACGTTGACCCGGCGCTGCTGCAACACCTGTCCGGCGTGATACAGGGCGGCATCTTCAGCGACTTTGTCCTCGTAGCCCAATAAATAAAAAAGGAATTTGAACATGATTGCTGTATTGAACAAACTGGACAGTGTAATGGAATCCCTGCTCAAGCCTTTGGTACCGGTTTTGCTGCTCATCGGACGCCTGTGGGTTGCGTGGATTTTTTTCCGCTCAGGGCAGACCAAATTTGCCAGCTGGGACAGCACCCTGTTTTTGTTCGAATATGAGTATCAGGTGCCTTTCCTGCCATGGGAAATGGCAGCTTATCTGGCAACGGCGGGGGAGCTTATCCTGCCTGTATTGTTGGCGGTGGGCTTTTTAAGCCGCCCAACCGCGCTGGCTCTTTTTGTGCTTAACGCGGTGGCAGTGATTTCCTACCCGGCGCTGTGGCCAAAGGGATTCTTTGACCATCAGCTATGGGGCATGATGCTGCTGTTGATCATGATTTTCGGCCCAGGTTTGGCGGCGGTTGATAACTGGGTTAAATCGCGAGCGGTAGGCTCAGCAGCTCGCCAAGGTGAGTGATTTCGATATCCGGCAGTAATGAAGCGCGCCGCTGCAATGTCAGCGGCGTTTTTGTGTCGTTAAACCAACAGGCACGGAATCCCGCCAGCTTCGCCCCACGGACATCTGCCACCAGATGATCGCCGACATGCAAGATACGCCCGGCAGGCACCTTTAACTGGGACTGTGCCTTGGCAAACAACGCCAAATCCGGTTTGGCAGCGCCATCTGGCCCCGCCTGCAACACACTGTCAAACAGCGGGGTCAGCCCGAGACGGTCGCAATCCACGTTGCCGTTAGTGATCGCCACCATGGGATAGCGCGATGCCAACTTGTCCATGATGTCCATGGCTTCATCCGGTACGGTGAAGTTGCTGCGCTCGTGAAGAAAAAATGCGACGCCGTCATCGGCCAATGATTTGGCTTCCGTGTCGCTCAGTCCGCAACGCTTAGCGGCCAATCCCAACTGAGCGCGGCGGATTTCTGTAACAAAGCCAATCAAGGAAGGATTCGCGGCAATTGCCTCGGCGCGCATTGCCTGCCACTGCGGCCAGTCAAATTCGGCCATTTCAGGGCAGCGTGCTGCCAGCCATTCCAGCAGCAGGTTTTCAGCGCGCACAATCACCACCCGGTTGTCGTACAGGGTGTCGTCCAAGTCGAAGGTCAGTGCCGATACCGGCTGCCAGCGGCGGTAGAACTTCATGTGCGCTCCTTAGCCTTAGCTGTCGCTTTTCCGTTTGCGCGCCCTGGGGTGCGCGGCATCGTAGACTTTTGCCAGATGCTGGAAGTCGAGGTGGGTATAAACCTGGGTAGTGGACAAGTCAGCATGCCCCAGCAACTCCTGCACCGCGCGCAGATCGCCAGAGGACTCCAGCATATGGGTAGCAAAGCTGTGGCGCAGTTTGTGCGGGTTGATATGGCTGCTGACCGCCTGTTTCTGTCCCCATTCCGCCATGCGTTTTTGGACGCTGCGCGGCGAAATGCGGTTGCCCAGTTTGGACAAAAACAGCGCCTCTTCCGGCCCTTTGAGCAATTGGTTACGCACCTTGAGCCAGTTAATCAGCCACTCTTTGGCCATGCCGGTAAAGGGGACAATGCGCTCTTTGTCGCCCTTACCGATGACACGCAAATCGCCCTTTCGCATCGCAACATCACGCACATTCAGGCCAATCAGCTCAGACAGGCGCAGACCCGCGCCATACATCAACTCCATCATGGCGCGATCACGCACCGACAATGGGTCGTCGGCATCAACCGAAAGCAGCTGGTTCACTTCATCGACATCGAGGTTTTTCGGCAAGGTACGTCCTTGCTTGGGCGCAGCCACCCCTTTGGCCGGATTGGCACTGAGTACCCCGTCGGCCACCAGAAAATCAAAGAAGCTTCTGAGCGATGAAAGACGCAGGGCAATGCTGCCCGGTTTGAGTTTGTCACGCTTGGCCTGGGCGGCAATCTGGCGAACCCAGGTAGCATCCACATCCCGCCATTCGGTCACACCGACGCTCACCAGAAATTCAGCGCTGGCAGTCAGTTGTTGGCGGTAATTGGTTTCGGTGTGGCGACTGAGGCCCCGCTCGCGAATCATGTAATCAAAGAATCGCGCCAGCGGTTTTTCCAGACTGGCGGGCAGACTCATTGGTCCGCCTGCCATTTGGTAAGAAGGATGGCGATGTGCTCGGCGACCTGCTCAACAAACAGGGTGTCCATGCTGGGCTGGAAATGGCCGCCGTCTTTGCTGGCAAAAGCCAGAAAGCCCAGCTCTTTACCTTTGACTACCGGCACCAGGGCGTAGGAGCCCAGCTCCGGCGCCTGGGAGACAAACAGCTCGCCATCGGTACGGCGCAACCGGCCAAGGTAAATGCGCTGGCCACAGAAGTGTTGTGCTTTCACGGCATCTACACTGGCGCGGTCAAGGGCATGGTGACCCTGGTCGAACAAACGCAGGCTGACAGAAAGGTTCAGGGAAGCTGCCAGTTCACGCACAGCACAGTGAATATCGTCTTCCGACTCTGCCGCAAACAGGGCTTTGTGCGCTTTGGCAAAGGCGCGGAACAGGTTCTCGTTCCCCGCCGCAATGCTCATCAGTTGGGTGATGTCTTCTTCCAGCTCGCCGACACGTTCGCGCAGGCGGCCAAGCTGGATTTCCACCAAGGAGACCGCGCCACGCTCAGCGTGGGGGATCCGAAGTTGCGCCGCCAGCGAAGGCTGGCGGATAAAGAAATCAGGGTTATCTTTCAGGTAAGCGGCCACTGCGTCTTCGGTCAAAGCCTCGGCAAGTGGCCCCTCGAGCTTGGAAAGCTCAGTCATACTGTTATGTGTCCATCGTATACGTGTGTTGCAGGTCCGGTCATGTAAAGCGGATGACCCGGCCCTTTCCAGCGGATGTGCAGCGTACCGCCCGGCAGGTTTACCGTGACAGATTCATCCAGCAACCCCTGAACAATACCGACAGCAACCGCCGCACAGGCACCGCTGCCACACGCCTGGGTTTCCCCCGCGCCGCGCTCGTAGACGCGAAGGCGGATTTCATTGCGCGATACCACCTGCATAAAACCGGCGTTCACACGCTCAGGAAAACGCTCGTGGGATTCCACCAGCGGCCCCAGGGTTTCCACGTCTGCGGTATCGACATTCTCCACCACAGTCACACAATGTGGGTTGCCCATACTGACGGCACCTACAAACAGGGTTTTATCTTCTACCCGTAAAATATAGGTTTTTTCTTCCGCATTTGCGCGGAACGGGATTTTCGCCGGCACCCAAATTGGCTCACCCATGTTGACGGTAACCAGATCGTCACTGTCGATTTTGAGAACCATCTTGCCCGATTTGGTGCTGACGTGGATTTGGTGTTTGTTGGTCAGCCCTTTCATGCGAACAAAGCGGGCAAAGCAGCGCGCACCATTACCACACTGCTCCACTTCACTGCTGTCTGCGTTGAAAATCCGGTAGTGAAAATCACTTTCCGGATCATACGGTGGCTCAACCACCAACAGCTGATCAAACCCTACGCCGGTGTTTCTGTCCGCCAGACGACGGATCATTTCTGGTGAGAAATAGGCATTCTGGGTCACACAGTCAACGACCATAAAGTCGTTGCCAAGGCCATGCATTTTAGAAAACTGAATCTGCATCCGGGTCCTTTATTCAGGCAGTACCTGCTCGAGTGCCCACAGGGATTCCAGCGGTTCACGCTGGCGCACCAGATGGGCTTTGTCACCATCGACCATCACTTCGGCCGCACGGCAACGGGTGTTGTAATTGGAAGACATCGCAAAACCGTATGCGCCGGAAGAGCGCACCGCCAGCAGATCGCCGGCTTCCAGCACCAGGGCTCGATCTTTACCCAGGTAATCGCCGGTTTCACACACAGGCCCTACCAAATCATAGGTTTGCGCTTCACCGTCGCGCGGAATGACAGGTACGATTTCCTGCCACGCCTGATACAGCGCAGGGCGGAGTAAATCGTTCATTGCGGCATCAATGATGGCAAAGTTCTTGTGCTCAGTGTGCTTGAGAAATTCCACTTTGGTCAGCAGCACGCCTGCGTTAGCGGCAATGGCGCGGCCCGGCTCAAACACCAGTTCAATATCCTGGTGGTTCGACAGGCGATCAAGCAATGCTTTGGCGTATTCCGATGGCTGGGGTGGCTTCTCATCGTGATAAGTCACTCCGAGGCCACCGCCCACATCCAGGTGGGTAATATGAATGCCGTCGTTGCGCAGCTCATCAATCAGTGCCAGCAGACGGTCAGTTGACTCGATAAACGGTTCAATCTCGGTCAGCTGCGAGCCGATATGGCAGTCGATACCGTGCACTTCCAGATTTGGCAGGCTGTGCGCGTAGTGGTAAACGTCACGTGCGCGGTCAAACGCGATACCGAATTTGTTCTCTTTCAGGCCGGTAGAAATGTAAGGATGGGTTTTCGCATCCACATCCGGATTGATGCGCAGGCTGATTGGCGCCACTTTACCCAAGTCGCCCGCCACTTTGTTGAGGCGGTCAAGTTCGGCTTCCGACTCAACGTTAAAGCATTTGATGCCTAGGCTCAGCGCGCGCGCCATCTCCACCTCGGTTTTACCCACACCGGAAAACACCACTTTGGCCGGGTCACCGCCCGCTGCCAGTACGCGTTCCAGCTCGCCCTGGGAGACAATATCAAAACCAGAGCCGAGGCGTGCCAGCACATTCAGCACACCGATGTTGCTGTTGGCTTTCACGGCATAGCAAATCAGGTGCGGATGATCGCCCGCTGCGTTGTTAAACGCATGCCAGTGACGCTCCAGCGTGGCGCGTGAGTATACGTACAGCGGGGTGCCATGCTCTTCAGCCAGTCGTGCCAATGGCAGATCTTCTGCCCACAACTGCCCATCATCCTGATAATTGAAATAGTCCAACGTTGTCCTTCCCTGTCCAAAAATTTATTGCTGAGTGGCGCCCTGAGCGTCCTGTGGAGTTTCTGAAGCAGCAGGTGCAGTCTGCGCCGGCGCATCTTCAGGAAAATAAAGCGGCCCTTGTTGGCCACATGCTGAAAGCAGGGTTACGGCTGCCAGCAAGGCAAGTTTCAGGGGAGTTCGCATCATTATCGCCAGTGATCCAAAAGTTAATGCCCTCTATAATCGCATCAACACACTGAAAAGCAATAGGACGACAGAGAATGAACACAAGCCAATACCACGAACTGGTTGACGTGCAATGGATGGCGATTGAAGAGGGTATCGACGAAAGCGGTGCCGATATCGATTACGAGACCAACGGCAACGTCCTGACACTGGAATTTGAAGACCGCAGCCAGATCATTATCAACCGCCAAGAGCCGATGAAAGAGATTTGGCTGGCATCGCGCTCAGGCGGATTCCACTTCGGTTACCAGGATGATGAGTGGGTTTGCAGCAAGACCGGCATGGTCTTTATGGACATGGTAAAGCAAGAGTGCAGCAAGCACGCGGGCGAAGCTGTCGAGTGGTAACAGCCGCTTGGTAACACTTGATGGGTAACAATAGAGTGCTGACAACCTGTGTTGTCAGCCTTTTTCTCAGCGCGACATAAACTGCGCGGCGTTTTTACCGGCATCGCTACTGCGCTGCCACTGACGATCGCTCTTGTAAGGAATAACCTGGGCACGGCCATCAGCCTGATAGATGATGTCGTAAAACTGCGGCAGGTTGAAACTGCCAGCCTTACCACCGAAGTTGGTCGATTCCTGCGATGAGGTGTAGAAACGGTTTACACCCTGCACCATCTCTTCTTTATCACCGCTGCACTGGCGGTAAACTTCCACCCGGTTATTCTCGTCCAGCACATAGATGTGGAAACCCTGATCGCAATCTTCAAAGAAGAACTGGATAAGTCGTTCACTGGCGTAGGCATCCACCACTTCCGGCGGGTGAACTTCCGTTTCCTTGTCCAACACCATGATAGGTGAACCATGCACTTTGTTGGTGGAAATGGAGCGGTAGAAGTCGACGGAGTTTTCCAGTTTCTGTACTGACACACCACGGCGTTCGAAGAATAGGCCAAAGGTCTGATCTGCCACGCGGATGGCTTTAAAGCGGCGGCGTTTTTCCTGATCAACCGGTTTGAGGCGCAGGTCGATACACTCCGCCACCAGTTGGTACACCAGGTTGCGGATCAGGCCACGCATCTTGCCGGCATAACAGAACACGTCCACCGATTCCGGCGGAATGGCGTCCTGGTGCATTTTGCCGAGCAGGGTTTTGAGTACGTCGAGAATGGCATTCTCACCCTTGAAGTTCAGGGTACGCACTTCGTTCCAGCTGTTGCGGTAAACCAGATCGACACTGCTGACCAGACACTGCTGATCCAGCCCGTAGCAGAAAATGTCGGTATTTTTGAAATCAAACCGGGCAGCAGGCTGCTTGAGTTCCGAGGTCGGATCCTGCTCAAGATTGATAAACAGCGCCAGTTTGCGGATTTCACACGGACTCGACAACGCCTGCAGCGATGGCTGAGGACGGCGCACGGAGAAGGTGTTGCGAATATCACTCACCAATTGGTAGAGCTTGTCGATGTCCACATTGCTGGTTTTGCTCACCACATGCAGACGGGTGGATTCGGTCAAAAGGCCATTGAAATAAGCCCATGCCACCAGCTTGGACAGGTAGCGGTTATGCTCCAACGGCGCACGGCCAATGATGTCGACCGGTTTGAGCGAATGCTTGTACAGATACCAGCCCGGCGGGTTGTTGCGCCCTTCCGGCACATGGATAAAGGTCAGATCTGCCTCGTGCAAGTCCGGTGACAGCTGCGGGTTAAGCAAGGTCACTTTACCCGGCAACACCTCAAATGCTGCGTACAGCTTACGCGCCAGAATACTGATGTCTTCCGGGCTGATAGCAGAGGTGATGTCATTGCGGCGTGCAAAGCGGATCAGGTTGCGGTAGCTCAGCATCAGGGCTTCGAGAAGCTCGTTGTGCGCTTCCTTTACATCTTCCACTTTCCAGTTGCGGCGATTGTCCAGGTGCGCGATATCGTCCTGTGTCCAGCCCCACTCACGGGTCAGGATGCACAGCACTTCGCGGCGCCACGGCACCGAGCCTGGACCCGGATCGCGGGTCAGTTTTTCATGGGTTTTGAGGTAGAAGCAGCGACGCACCAGATCCAGACGGCGGTGATCGTCAATACGCTCAAGGTAGCGCGTCACCTTCTCCAGCATGAGGTAGTAAGCATCGGACTGATACACATCCAGCATACCGGAGAAGAAGCGGCGCTTGCCGTCAACACTCAGAAGCTGGGTCCCAGGATATTCCCAGGAATAGGCTTCGAGCAAAATCGCTTTCAATACCGATTTGTAAGGTGAATCAATGCTTTTATACAGCTGCCACAGGCTGGAGCCGAAATACTCTTCCGCAGGAATTGACGGCAGTCCGCCAAAATCGACCCACTCATTGCGGCGCACCGCACCACTGGCAATCAGCTCGCCAACATAGTCTTCATAGCAGTTTTCCATCTCCGGCGGCACCAGGTACCACAGCAGATGTTGCCCGGCGAGATGCACGGCCGAGCGGTAGAATTCATCCAGCAACAGATAGTGCTGGGTCGAGCCACAGTTGTCTGTGGTCATCTCCTGAGTCAAGTACTGGCGGAAACGCTGTTCGCAGATGACGAAGAAATTGACCTCGACTCCCTGCGCCATCGCCCATTCAGAGATCAGGGCGCATTTGGCATCCAGCATGGCGCGATCGTCGGCATTCACCCAGTCCTGAACACACACCCAGATATCCAAATCACTGGATAGGCTTTGTCCCATGGAGGCAGTACTGCCCATAGAAAACAGTCCCTTAATAGGGAATTCCTGGGAAAATGGCTTGCTGGGTGCCGGTTGGCTAGCAGCCAATGCACAATCGCTGATGAAGTCTTGCTGGTCGTTGGTGAGGGTAAAGTTGCAGACGCCGTGAAGCACACTGCGCTCGAGGTAACCGGGAATGGCAGGATGGTTAAAATGCAGCAACGCCGGTAAAACGTTAAACACGTTTACGGCTTGCGAGTGCATCGCACTACGCGCACGTTCCAACCTCACAAGGTTGAATGCTTCCAGTCGCGCTATTTGCTGATCAACATAGTTTTGCAAGATAAACATCCAAAGTTGCCGACATCCCAGTCAACGTAATGAGCCCGAATTAACAACCACTCCGAGCTCATGGATAAAAACGTGATCAATCTAACAGTTTTTTCCTGGAGCGTAAAGCAAGCGATGCCTCGCTACTTTCGCTGCATATTGTTCACTATATGACCAAAACTGTGAGTGAGACAACGCTTTATCTCAAAATTGATGCGAAATTAAGTGAACCAAGGACGATTTCGCCCCACTTGCGGCCCCGCAAAATTTGATCTTTATCACATGATATTAGTCCAAAGCGTCCACCTTCGCACGTTTTAACCCCCACGCCCGGCTTCTCTTATCAAGAAAGATAAAGCGATGATACGATTAGCGTTAAGCAAACCAAATGGACGTCACTATGAATTCAACCCCTATTCGCATCGCCACCCGCCAAAGCCCGCTCGCGCTGTGGCAGGCAGAATTTGTTAAAGCAGCCCTGGAAGCGACCCATCCGGGTCTGGTGGTAGAGCTGGTGCCTATGGTGACCAAAGGCGACATCATTCTGGATACCCCACTGGCGAAGGTGGGCGGTAAGGGTCTGTTCGTGAAAGAGCTGGAACAGGCCATGCTGGAAGGACGCGCGGACATCGCCGTGCATTCAATGAAAGACGTGCCGGTCGAGTTCCCGGAAGGGCTGGGACTGGTCACTATCTGTGAACGTGAAGACCCACGTGACGCCTTTGTTTCCAACACTTACGCCAGCATCAGCGAGCTGCCTCAGGGCGCAGTAGTTGGCACCTCCAGCCTGCGCCGCCAGTGTCAGCTGCGCGCCATGCGCCCGGATTTGGTGGTCAAAGATCTGCGCGGCAACGTCGGCACCCGTCTTGGCAAACTGGACAACGGTGACTACGACGCCATCATCCTGGCATCTGCCGGCCTGAAACGACTTGGCCTTCATGACCGCATCCGCAATGAGATTGAACCGGAAGAAATCCTGCCGGCAGTCGGCCAGGGCGCGGTGGGCATTGAGTGCCGTCTCGATGACGAACGTGTTCGTGCCCTGCTGGAACCCCTGGCGGATGCCAACACCACTTACCGCGTATTGTGTGAACGCGCCATGAACAACCGCCTGATGGGTGGCTGTCAGGTGCCGATTGGCAGCTACGCCGAAATCCATGGTGACCAAATCCACCTGCGTGCCCTGGTCGGTGAGCCGGATGGCAGCAAAATCATCAGCGGCGAAGTAACAGGTCCGCTGGAAAAAGCAGAAGAGCTGGGTACTGGTCTTGCCGAGCAACTGTTGGAAGACGGTGCACGTGCGATCCTCGAAAGGCTGTATCAGGACGAGGTATGACCGTCCTCGTTATCCGTCCGGCACCGGCTTGTAACGAGCTGAGTGACCGTCTCAACCAGGCGGGAATAAAGGCGCTACCCGCGCCTTTGTTGTCTTTCTCTGCCGGACAAGATTTACCCGATCTGTCTGCATCCCTAGATGCACTCCCGCCACACAGTGTGGTGGTCTCGGTCAGCCCACGTGCTATTGAATATGCCCAGCATCAGCTCGATGAAGAAAATCACTTTTGGCGTGACGATTTGCATTATGTCGCGGTCGGAGAAAAAACGGCGGCGGAATGGCAACGCCTGAGTGGCATCAAAGCATGGCAACCAACGACAGAAGACAGTGAAGGCATGTTATCGCTGCCCGTATTCGCAGAACCAAAAAACCTGTCGGTTTTGGTACTGCGTGGCAACGGTGGCCGCGCCCTACTCGGCGATACCCTGAAATCGCAGGGATCTAAGGTGCGCTATTTTGAAGCCTATCAACGACATTGGACCAGTGAGCCCCTATCATCACTGACTATGCGATGGCGAGCGGAAGGCGTGGATACTCTGGTGATCACCAGCGGTGAGCAACTTTCGCTTTTGTGCCAGACAATCTCACAGAGTGACCAACATTGGTTACGAGAATGCCATATACTGGTGCCAAGCAAACGGATTTACAATCAAGCAATTGACCTTGGTTTTTCGGCAATTAGCTGCGTAAACAGCGCGTCCAATCAAGCACTGTTCAACGCTTTACACGAGATGAACAACTCGGGACATACGGATGACAGACAAGAATAAGACATCAGGCTCAGGCAACGCTTCGTCGGCGCCAGCATCCCCTAAAGGCACTGGAACATCATCGTCCGCCAAGGACACTCGGCCTTCAGGCACCGACAACAAAGCCAGCAATACGCCAAACAAACCCGACGCACCGGCGCCGAAAGAGCCAGTCAAGGCGAATGACACCACGCCACCGGCTTCCCCGCCTCCCGCTCCTGCGGCCAAAGAGAAAAAAGGCGGTAACGGCCTGTCTGTTGTCGCCATCGTGCTGGTGATTGCCCTTGGCGGTGGTCTCTATTATCACGGCCACCAGCAGACTCAAAACCTCAATGCCAGCATCAGTGCCCTGACCGGTGACATCGACACACTGAAATCTGCCCTGTCGCAAAGTGAAGCGCAAAGCAAAGCGGCTGTCGAAAACGCCGTGCGTGACACTCAGGTGCTGATTGACCAGCAGGATAAAACCATCAAGAGCCTGCAATCAGCGCTGGCAGACATCAAAGGCCGTCGTCCGAACGACTGGCTGCTGGCAGAAGCGGATTACCTGGTGAAACAGGCAGGTCGCCAGCTGTGGCTGGAGCACGATGCCCTGACCGCAACCACCCTGATGGAAACCGCTGACCAACGTATTGCCGAACTGAATGACCCGTCACTGACCCCAATCCGTCAGGCGATGGCGAAAGACATTCAGGAGCTGAAAGCCATTAAACGCATCGATACCGACGGTATCGTGCTGCGCCTGACCTCACTGCAACAGGAAGTGGACAAGCTGCCACTGGCTAACGCTATCATGCCAGAAGCTGAGCAGACCGAAACCCACCCGGTATCGGCCAATGTCGACGACTGGCAACAAAACCTGAAAGCGTCATTTGAAGATTTCGTCGGCCAGTTCATCACCTACCGCAAACGCGAAGGCAACGTGGTCCCTCTGTTGTCACCGGCGCAGACTTTCTACCTGCAAGAAAACCTCAAAGCCAAGCTGGATCAGGCCATCACTGCGGTTTACCGCGAAAACGGCCGTCTGTATGCAGAATCGCTCAAAACCGCCAAAGAATGGACTGAGCGTTTTTACAACCAGGATGCAGAAATCACCAAGAGCTTTGAAGCGACACTGACGCACCTGAGTCAGCAGACTATTGACGTATCTTACCCAGAAGCGCTGAAGAGCCAGGCCCTGATCAGCGACATGCTGGATGAACGCCTGCGCCGCGATCTGGCACCGTTACCGTCGGAGGAGAACAGCCAATGATCAAAATTCTCCTTCTGGTTATCGCCCTGATCGCCGGCCTGATTGTCGGCCCGGATCTGGCGGGCCAACAGGGTTACGTGCTGATCTCAGCCGCCAACCAAACCATTGAAATGAGCGTCACTACCCTGATCATTCTGGTGGTGCTGGCCTTTGCTTCTCTGTTTTTGCTGGAATTTATCATCCGCAAACTGTTTTCGCTTTCAAGCTCGACCCGCGGCTGGTTTTCCGGCCGCAAGAGTAAAAAAGCCCGCAAACTGACCAATGACGGCATGCTTAAACTGCTGGAAGGCGACTGGAAACAGGCGGAGAAACTGGTGGTCAAGGGTGTCACTGGCAGTGATGCCCCTTTGCTGAACTACCTGGCTGCAGCAGAAGCTGCGCAAGGGCGTGGTGACGTGGAAAACCGCGACCGCTACCTGCAACAGGCCGCGGATTTCGGAACCGACAGCCTGGCCACTTCTCTGACCCGTGCCAAACTGCAATACCGCCAGGGTCAATATGAAGAGGCGCTGGCGAGCATTCAAGGGCTGCTGGATGCCAATCCGCGCAATACGGTGTTGCTCAACCTTTTGAAAGATACCTATCTCAAGCTGCAGGACTGGCAGGCACTGCTGCGCCTGTTGCCATCACTGAAACGGGTAAAAGCAGTATCTGATGAGGAAGCAGCCAAACTCGAACAGAAAGCCGAATGTGGCCTGATGGCGCACATTGCTACCCAAAAAGGCAGCGATGGCCTGTTGGCACACTGGAACAGCCTGAGCCGCAACGCCCGCCAGCAAACACCGTTGATTGCCTGTCTGGTGAAACAGCTGATTGGCCGCCATGCCGATTCCGAAGCCTATATCATCCTGCGTGAAAACCTGAAAAAACACCCGGATGAAACCCTGATTGCCATGGTGCCGGAACTGAACTTGCCAGATTACCACCCTGCTATCGTAAAGCTTGAGGATTTGCTGCGTTACAACGAGAACAATCCAGTGACCCACAGCGCACTGGGACAGCTTTATTTCCGTGAAGGAAAATGGCCGGAAGCCCGCCGCCATTTTGAAAAGGCGCTGGAAATCCGTCCGGATGTGACCGATTACGCTTGGTTGGTGGATACACTGGAGAAGCTCAATGAGTCCGGTGCTGCAAACAGCCTTTCCCGGGAAGCCCTCAAGCTGGCGCTGCCTCACAAAGAGTGAAACATTTAACGAACAGAAAACGCCCATCCGGGCGTTTTTTTATGCGCAAAATAAGACATACCGCACCTTTCTAAAACAAACATGTTTCAGAACGTTACTAACAATTAACGACTATTTACCGACCATTGTTAAGTAGAACAGTGTGTTATCAAATACAGCGGCAATAAGACAAATAATGTAAACCCCCTTTAAGAAAGCGAGCCCATTCAATGGATATGTTACCTTGGATCCTGGTGTCAGGCCTGTTGGTATCAGTAGTGACCGGTCTGTTGACCGTGCTGCTGGTCAAAGGTATGGAGTGATCCATTTCTGACCGTCAACGCCTCCGTTTGGAGGCGTTTTTGTTTGGAGGGAAGAAAAGGGAAATCAGCGCATCGCCGCTTTGACATAGACATCAAAACGGTTCTTCTTGGTTTCAATCTGGGTCGACGGGGTTTTCCCGTCCAGAAATTCTGCGTAATCAGGCCGTTTCACCACTACCCGTTTGGTCGCCAGCGCAAACGCCGGTTCAAACAGGCCATCTGCATCGTCATCAGCGCCCACCAGTGACTGGAACACCCGCATCTCTTTTTTCACCAGCGCCGACTTTTTCTTGTGCGGGTACATAGGGTCGAGATAGACCACATCCGGACGCGCCAGGCTTTCATCGTCAGCAAGTTTGTCCAGCGCATCATGGCTAGAGGCATGAAGCAGGCTCATACGCTCGCTCACCCAGCCACCGATTTCGGCGTCCACTTTCGCGCGCTCAAGGCCATCTTCCAGCAAGGCGGCGACCACAGGATGGCGCTCCACCATCATCACCTTACAGCCGAGGGAGGCGAGAACAAATGCATCTCGGCCCAGACCGGCAGTGGCATCCAGCACCGTTGGCGTCGCCCCTTTGTTGAGGCCGACGGCCTTGGCAATCGACTGCCCTTTACCGCCACCAAACTTGCGGCGGTGACCGACTGCACCACCGACCAGGTCGACAAACACAGCGCCGAGTTTGGGCTCATCGCGTTTACGCAGCTCAAGTTGCGATGCTGTCAGTACCAGCGCAAAAAGGGCATTGTCGTCATGGGTCAGTCCCCAACGCGAGGCGATACTGTCGAGGGCGTCAGCGCGCTCTGGCGCTTCGCAGATTAAGGCAATCAGCAACTGTGTTCTCCGGTCTGTTTAACGCGCAGAGTATATACGCAAACACCTGCAAGATGCAGGTGTTTGGTTGGTCAGAAGAGGCCGGTCAATACGCCCGGGCGGCGGCAGGCATTTTCGGTGCCTGCTCATAGACAAGCTGCGCCATGGGTTTAGGCACACTGAAATAGTAGCCCTGTGCATAGTCCACACCCAATGCCTGAAGGCGCTCAAGGATGCCGGCGTTTTCGACAAACTCCGCCACCGTGCGTTTGCCCATTTGCGCGGCCAGCTCATGAATCGCCCGTACCATCACGTAATCCGTCTCATCCTCGGCAATATCCCGAACAAACTGGCCGTCGATTTTGATAATGTCTACCGGCAGGCGCTTGAGATAACCAAACGATGACAGGCCAGAGCCAAAGTCATCCAACGCGATAGTACAACCCAGTTGCTTGAGTTTGGTGAACAGCTCAATCGCATCGGTCAGGTTACCAATGGCAGCCGTCTCGGTGATTTCTAGGCAAATCCGGTCACTTGGCACCACACTCTCGGCCAGCGCCTCCATCAGGAATGCCACAAAATCCTCATCACTCATAGAGCGCCCGGAGAGGTTAATCGAGATCATGCCAATGGTGTCGACATATTCCGGGTGATGGACAAACCAACCCAGGGTCTTCTCAATCACCCGTTTGTCTATCAGGTGCGCCATGTTGTAGCGCTCTGCCGCCGGAATAAACTGCCCCGGAGGGACATACTCGCCGTCACCGCCACGCATCCGTACCAGCACCTCAAAATACAGCTTGTCTTCCACAGACGGTGCAACACGCACGATCGGCTGGGCAAAGACCTCAAACCTGTCTTCCCCCAGCGCCTGATGGATCTTGTTGACGAAGGCCATCTCGCGCTCGTGGCGGCGAAGCTCTTCATCATCAGGACGGTACAGGTGGATACGGCTGCGCCCGTCGTGCTTAGCCGCGTAACAGGCAGTATCTGCCTGTGCATGCACCTGCTGCGGCGAACCGGCTGTGCTGTCGAGCATTCTTACCCCGACAGAGCAGCTCAGTGCCAGCCTTGAATTTTGCCAGTAAAAGTCCAGCGAACTCAGGGTATCCACAATCTCCCTGCCCTGTGCCTGCGCCTGCTGTTCATCGCAGTCATAACAAATGACAGCGAACTCATCGCCGCCGAGGCGCGCCAGTGTGGCGTTTTCCGGCAACGCTTCCCTGAGCGCCTGCGCGGTCTGCTTCAACGCCTCATCACCGGCCTCATGGCCGACGGTGTCGTTGATGACCCGGAACTGGTCAAGGTCGATATAGAACAGTGCGTGGACAACCGCACCTTCAGACAGGGTTTGGAGCGCCTCCACCAGCAGGCTTTCAAAATGGTTGCGGTTATACAGCCCGGTCAGGAAGTCATGCTGCGCTTGATAACGGAGCTGATGCTCCATGCGGCGGTTTTCTGTAATGTCTTCGCCCACCAGCAGGAGTTGGGACTGTACCTGGGTCGAACGGACGCTTTCGCGGATCCAGCGCTCCTGCCCATCACGGGTAAGGTACCGGATCTCACGGCGGCGGATGCCAAATGCTTCAAGGTGCTTGTTGCTCAGCAGGCTGCGCGGTGGCGGGCTGTCATCGGCATAGAATTCTGTCACCTTGTGACCAAGCATATGGCGTTTGGAGTAACCCAGCCACTCCATGGCGCATTGGTTCACGGACTGAATGCGCGATTGCTGGTCAATGGTCATCAGCATTACCGGTTGCTGCTCATAGAGCATGCGGTATTCCACTTCGCTGCGTTGCAGTTTCTGCTCGGCCAGTTTGCGTTGGCTGATGTCCCGCGCCTCAAACAGGATTTGTGCTTCGGCATGGCTGTGATCCGGCAGCGCTTTGAGCGCCACATCCAAGATCACTTCGTTTTGCAGTTCAGACAGCAGACAGGCTTCAAAACGGCTGGCTTGTCCTTCGATAAGCGAGCTAAGCTGCAGGCGGAGACGCTCAGCGCCCAGCCATTCAGACCACTTCCACAGCGGGATAAAACTGCGGGAAGCATAATGGGGAAACAGGCGCTGGAAAGCACCGTTGGCAGACACCACACGTCCACGGGAATCGAGCAGCGCGATATACTGGTGGCTCTGGTCAAACACCCCTTTAAACAGGGCGCGGCTTTGTGCCAGTGCTTCTTCACTGCGCTTGCGGCGGTTCATATGCTGGGTCAGGATGCTGATGATCACCCCGGCAATGGCCATGATGGCCAGGCTACTGAAGATGGCATCACGGTTACGCTGTAAAAATGGCAATGGCGTATTGACCACAATTGCATCATGAAACTGGCTGGTATCTATCCCCCTGCGCTTGGCCTCCGCATACTCAAACATCGGGTGGTTGGCGTTTTTAATCACCGGTGGCGTACCGCCATTTTCCAGCGCATTGATTAACAGGCGTGCCTGAACCTCACCATGGTGTTGACCGTCAACCATGATGCTGCCTACGACCCCGTAAGGCAGCATAAAGCTGTTCGCCCCATACACCGGCACACGCGCCGATGCAGTAATCTGGCTGAGCAGCACACCGTGATCCATAAACTCACCCGCAGCATCCTTGAAATAGGACACAAACAGCACCACATCGCCGGTTTCCAGCCTATTGATGCGCTCAATCAAGCCGGCAAAGGTCAGGTGATGCAACCGCTCGACGTCGACCCCAAGGCTTTCTGATTCTTTCAATTGCTGGTTAATTGCCATCCAGTACTGACGGCTGGAAAAGCTGTCATCGAGCGCCAGCCAGACCCTTTTCGTCTCCGGATGCAGGTTTTTGATCAGCCTGACGTTGTCTGGCACGTTCACCACTTCCTCAACGCCACCCAGACGCTTCAGTCCCGGAAATTCGCTGTAGTCAGCCACATTCAGGCCAGAAAATACCACTGGGATATCGCCGATCTCTTCACTCAGTTCGTTCACCAGCCAGAGCGCGGAGTTATCCGTGGTCATGATAGCGTCATAGTGGTGCGACAGCAGGCGGGAGCGGTAGAGTTGTTTGAGCCTTTCGAGGTAGAAAGGCGACTGCACACGTTTGGTATCCAGGTAGGTGTGCTGGACCACGATATCCTGACCGGCAACCCCCTTCTCAATCCCCTCTGCCAGCGATTGCGTCCAGAAAAAATCCGGATGATAAGAGTGAACAGCCAGAACCTGATAAGCTGCAGATGCTGCACCACTCATCAGCAAAGCCGATGTCAGAAATATTCGTTTTATGAATGGGTGCATGTAAATAAATTGCTTATTTTAAAAAAGGTTACGTTAAGATAATACCGTATTGGCAAGTCTGTTATTTGGTCAAGTTTCATGCACGGAATCTGCGGGTTATATGTTCAATCTGCGTTATTATGCAGGTTTTACCGGTAAGAACCGGCGTCAACGGGAAATCGGGTTGGGATACAGGGAGTTAAACGGCCACCATGAATGAAATTGCAAAACTGGATGATTTAGACCGCCAGATCCTCCGCACCCTGATGGCCGACGCCAAGGTACCCTATGCGGAAATGGGTAAGCGTTTTTCAGTCAGCCCGGCGACGGTACATGTACGGGTAGAGAAAATGAAAGCGGCGGGGATCATTACCGGAACGGAGGTTCTGGTCAACACCAAAGCGCTGGGCTATGACGTTTGCTGCTTTATCGGTATTAACCTCTACGCGGCACGGGACTACCACTCTGCCCTGGAAAAACTCCAGCAGCTCGATGAAGTGGTGGAAGCCTACTACACCACCGGTGCCTACAACATTTTCGTCAAATTGATGTGCCGCTCCATTGAAGAGCTGCAATATGTGTTGATCGACAAATTACAAGCCATTGAAGAAGTGCAATCCACCGAGACCCTGATCTCGCTGCAAAACCCTATCAAGCGCAACGTATCGCCGTAAAAAGGTAAGCCTTACCAGAAACAAAAATGCCAGCGAGAATTCGCTGGCATTTTTCATGGGGAACCGGTTTATTCCGCACTTTCCTGATTTGGCAACTCAGGCAGTTCCATCTGCTGCTCTTCTGCCAGCCAGCGTGCTACGTCTTTGGCAAAGTAGGTCAGGATGCCATCCGCGCCTGCACGTTTGAAGCACATCAGAGATTCCATCACAGTTTTGCGTTCATCCAGCCAGCCATTAAGGGCGGCGGCTTTGTGCATCGCGTATTCACCAGATACCTGATAGGCGAAAGTTGGCACTTTCAGCTCGCTCTTCACGCGGCGAACCACATCCAGATACGGCATGCCCGGTTTCACCATCACCATGTCCGCACCTTCATTGATGTCCATGGCGACTTCATGCACCGCTTCATCACTGTTGGCCGGATCCATCTGGTAGGTTTTCTTGTCACCGCCTTTGAGGTTAGACGCTGAGCCAACGGCATCACGGAACGGGCCGTAGTAAGCAGACGCATACTTGGCGGAATACGCCAGGATCTGGGTGTGGATGTAGCCTGCTTCTTCCAGCGCATTACGGATAGCGCCAATACGGCCATCCATCATGTCTGACGGCGCAACAATGTCAGCACCCGCTTCTGCATGGGACAGCGCCTGCTTGATCAGCACTTCGGTGGTTTCATCGTTGAGCACATAACCCTCTTCATCGGTCAGACCGTCCTGACCAGAGAGGGTGTACGGGTCGAGTGCCACATCAGTGATCACGCCCATTTGCGGCACGTGTTCTTTCAGCAGACGCACGGCACGCTGAACCAGGCCTTCCGGGTTGTGAGCTTCATCAGCATTGGCCGATTTAAACTCCTGCGGTACCACCGGGAACAGGGCAATCGCCGGGACACCCAGTTTTGCCAGGTATTCCGCTTCGTACAGCATGAGATCAATAGACAGGCGTTCAATTCCCGGCATGGACTCAATCGGCTCACGGCGGTTTTTGCCCATCAGAATGAACATTGGGTAAATCAGATCGCTGGCAGTCAGCGTGTTTTCCGCCATCAGGCGGCGGCTGAAATTGTGTTTGCGCAGACGGCGCGGGCGACGTGCCGGATAGGCGCCCTGAATGGATACGGTCACGGTATCCTCCTTAATCCAAGTGCGTTAGCGTTGAATGCATCATAGCGGTTACAGCCCAAAGAATCGACGGCTGTTAAGGGTGGTTTGTGTGATCAACTGCTCAGTGTCCTGCCCACGCAACATCGCAATTTCGCCAACGATATGCGGCAGATAGCAAGGTTCATTACGGCTCGACTTGGGTTTAGGACGCAAGGTGCGCGGCAGCAGATACGGCGCATCCGTCTCTACCATCAGCCTGTCGTCCGGTATAAGCGGCACGATATCACGCAACTCTTCACCACGTCTGTCATCGCACACCCAGCCGGTAATGCCTATATAAAGCCCGGCCGCCAGGCACTCGTTCAGCTCTACCTCTGAACCGGTAAAGCAGTGCAACACCGCCGCAGGCAGCCTATCCATGTAAGGCTTCAAAATAGCCAGAAAGCGCTCGTGGGCATCACGGCAATGGAGAAAGACCGGCATCTCTAACTCGGCCGCCAGCATCAGTTGCGCCTCAAACACGGCCTCCTGTTGCGGGCGGGGTGAGAAGTCACGGTTAAAATCGAGTCCACACTCGCCAATTGCCACCACCTCAGGCCGGGAAGCGAGCGCGCGGATAGCAGGCAGGGTGAGATCCTCAACACTTTTGGCGTCATGGGGATGCACCCCGGCCGTTGAAAAAGCATAGCCCGGTAACCGGGCTGCCATTTCAGCAGCGTCTTTGCTCGACTCAAGATCAGTGCCGGTCAACACCATGGCACTGACACCCGCCTCTTTGGCACGGACAACCACATCCTCTCTGTCTTTATCAAACCGGCTGTTGGTAAGGTTTACCCCGATATCAATCACTGGCTTTCCTTGTTCTTCAATGGTGTACAGATAAGAAAAAAGCCAGTGTATCACTGGCTTTCTGTGCAGGCATCTTGCCGGGTTATCCCTGGCTTTGCTCTTCGCTTTCGCTGCTTTCCTCATCACGCGGCTTGTAGAAGCGCGAGAAGAACAGACCGACTTCGAACAGCAGGCACATTGGAATAGCCAGCAGGGTTTGTGAAATCACATCCGGCGGCGTTAGGAACATGCCGACCACAAACGCGGCGACAACGATATAAGGGCGCTTTTTGCGCAGGTCGTCTGGGTCTACCGCGCCTGTCCACACCAGCAGGATGATTGCCACCGGGATTTCAAACGCAATACCAAACGCCATAAACAGCGCCAGGATGAAATCGAGGTAGCTCGCGATGTCTGTGGCTATTTGCACATCCACCGGCGCGATGGAGGTGAAAAAACCAAACACCAGCGGGAATACCACAAAGTAGGCAAACGCCACGCCGCAGTAAAACAGCAGGGAGCTGGAGATCAGCAGCGGTATCACCAGCCGTTTCTCGTGTTTATACAGCCCCGGCGCCACAAACGCCCATACCTGGTACAGAATCATTGGTACCGCAACAAACACTGACACCACCAGCGTCAATTTGATTGGCGTGAAGAAGGGCGAGGCCACATCCGTTGCAATCATGCTGGCGCCTGTCGGCAACTGGGAAACCAGCGGCGCGGAGACGAAGGTGTAAATGTCGTTGGCGAAATAAACCAGCGCAAGGAATACCACCAGCACTGCCATCAAGGCTTTGAGCAAGCGGTCTCTCAGCTCAATAAGGTGGCTGATGAGCGGTTGGGTATCTTCAACAGATGACATAATTTCTCGATAAGTACAGCAGCCCGACCAAACGGCTATTCGGCTTTGTCTTTTGTCGGACTGGAAGTGCTGGCAGCGTCAGGTGACTCGCTCTTAGCAGGGTAAGGGCGCTGCACATCTTCGGCTGCTTTTTTCAGCTCATCAACAGACTGTTGCAGATCCGGTGACAGGTTTTTCATTCCCATCTGCTCGGCTTTTTTCAGGTTTTCCTGCAACTCCTGGATTTTGAGCTCCTGTTCAAGCTCGTCTCTCACAGAGGTCGCCATACGACGTGCCGCACCCATCCAGCGCGACACATTGCGAATAGCCACAGGTAAACGTTCGGGGCCGAGCACCACCAGACCGACAACGGCGATCAGGATCAGCTCCCAAAAACCGATATCAAACACGGATTATGCCTGCTCTTTATCTTTGTCTTTTGCTTCGCTTTTT
Organism: Enterovibrio paralichthyis; assembly: GCF_019209835.1. Taxonomy (NCBI): domain Bacteria; kingdom Pseudomonadati; phylum Pseudomonadota; class Gammaproteobacteria; order Vibrionales; family Vibrionaceae; genus Enterovibrio; species Enterovibrio paralichthyis. Next base: position 39,302 of record NZ_JAHUTS010000028.1, read on the forward strand.
TGAGCGGTGTTGCTGCCTTTTTCTTCCAGTTTATCCTGGCCGAAATCTGCGTCCTTCTTGTCATCATCTGACATGGCTTTCTTAAAGCCTTTTACGGCAGAGCCCAGGTCGCCACCAATGTTGCGCAGCTTCTTGGTACCGAACAGAAGAATGACGATCACTGCAATGATCAGCAGTTGCCAAATACTAATACCACCCATGCTAGTGCTACCTCTGCGTTAATGTGGTGAAAAAAAAGTAACCGAAGTCTATATGACCAATGTTACAACTAAAATGATAAAACTCACTTATTAAATGCGCGCCAGGCAAATAACCAGCTAAACAATGCGGTTGCGCCGGTGATCTGTGACAACAGTTCTATCTGGTTACTGTAGAGTATGGCAGAAGTCACCATCAGCGTGGCGCCAACCCCCAACAGAAAGCGGGCACGGTTATGTTGCCGGCGCGCTTGCATAAATTCGTGATACATCCTGTCCATACGCTGGTTGACCTGACGTCCCTGACGCAGGCTGTCGTAAACCAGTTCTGGCAGTTCCGGCAGTTTTTCTGCCCAGAACGGTGCCTTTTCTTTAATGGCGTTAATAACCGCTTTTGGGCCTACCTGACGTGACATCCAGTCTTCCAGAAATGGCTTGGCGGTATCCCATAAATCCAGTTGCGGATAAAGCTGACGCCCCAGGCCTTCCACATAAAGCAGGGTCTTTTGCAGCAGCACCAGTTGTGGCTGCACTTCCATATTGAAGCGGCGCGCTGTGTTGAACAGGTTCAGCAGCACATGACCAAAGGAAATTTCGCACAGCGGCTTTTCAAAAATCGGCTCGCATACGGTACGGATAGCAAATTCGAATTCATCGACATTGGTGTCATGGGGAACCCAGCCTGAGTCCACATGCAGCTCTGCCACCTTACGGTAATCGCGGTTGAAAAACGCCAGGAAGTTTTCTGCCAAATAGCGTTTGTCTTCGCGGTTTAATGTACCGACGATGCCACAATCAAGGCCAATCCACTGCGGATCTTCCGGGTGGTCATAAGAGACAAACACATTGCCCGGATGCATGTCGGCGTGGAAGAAACTGTCGCGGAATACCTGGGTGAAGAACACCTGTACACCGCGCTCAGCCAAAAGCTTCAAGTTGGTGCCGTTGGCTTTCAGCCCTTCGATATCGGATACCTGTATTCCATAGATACGCTCAGAAACCATCAAAGTCTGGCGGCAGTAATCGCTGAATACTTCCGGCACATACAGGATATGGTCGTTTTCAAAGTTGCGGCGAAGCTGGATGGCATTGGCCGCTTCACGCATTAAATCGAGTTCATCGAGCAGGGTCTTTTCGTACTCACGCACCACTTCCACCGGCTTGAGGCGGCGTGCCTCTGGCAGGAAACGCGCCACGATACGCGCCATGCGGTACATGAGTTTGATGTCAGCCTGAATCACAGGAAGGATGTCAGGGCGGATCACCTTGAGCACCACTTCGCGGCCGTTTTCTCTCAACGTGGCCGTGTGCACCTGGGCAATCGATGCGGAAGCCAGTGGGGTTTCGCTGAAATCATCAAACCAGTTTTCCAGCGGCCCACCGAGGGCTTTTTCCATCTGCGCTTTGGCAAGCTTGCCGTCAAACGGCTCGACCTGATCCTGCAACAGCGCCAGTTGGTCAGCAATCGCAGGTGGGAAAAGGTCACGGCGGGTCGACATCATCTGGCCGAACTTGATCCACACAGGCCCCAGTTCCTGCAACGCCAGACGCAGTCGCTGGCCAAGCGGTTTGTCGCTGTGCTGGTTTTTCATCCAGAACAGCATCTTGCGCATCAGTTGCGGGCCGCGGGTAATGGGTTGATCAGGCAGGAGTTCATCCAGACCATAACTGAGCTGAACCTTGGTGATTTTATACAGGCGGCGGATTTCGCTCGGGGTCATGCGCGTTCCACCTCAAGGGTCGCCAGCGTTTTCTCAAAAGCGTCGATGCGGGCCTGCAGGCGTGATGCCTGGCTTTGCACTTCATCAACCTGGTCGGCAAAGTAGGCCACTTCCAGCGCACCCGGCGCCAGTCGCCACTCTTCCACCACCAGTTCACCGACATAGCGCTGATTGCGCTCGGTCACCTGTTTGATAAACGCCAGCCCCTGCTGCGCACCGCGCACCAACGTATGGGCGACCACATCACCGGTGTAATGGGACAGCCACTCGGCAATGTCCGGGTTAAGGCCATTCAGAAGATTGGAAAACTGCTGAGCAACGTCGATATCGCCCTCTAGGTGCAGCTTGTCCTGCTTGATCAGGCTGGTGAGGTTGGCTTTGTCTTTCAGCTGTGGCGCGACAGAAATGGCGAGCGCCAATTCGCAGTCTGCATCCCCTTCAAAGGCCGCCAGCACATCAATCTGCTGGCTGAACACAAACACCAACTGCTTGTTGATGTCGGTCAGGCGCACACGCAGCACCTTGCCTTTCAGGCGAGCCAGACGGCGCTGGCTCTCACTGTCCTGCTTAAGCAGGGTGTTGAGGCTGGTTTCTACAACGGCGGTGACTAACGGATCCAATGGCATCATCTACCCCTTAGAACTTATAGCCACGGTGTAGTGCAACGATACCGCCGGTAAGGTTGAAGTACTTGGTTTGTTCAAAACCTGCTGTTTCCATCATGCCTTTCAGGGTGTCCTGATCCGGATGCATGCGGATAGATTCGGCGAGATAGCGGTAGCTTTCTGCGTCGTTGGCAATAATTTCGCCCATTTTCGGCAGCAGGTGGAACGAGTAGGCATCGTAGACTTTCGACAGAGGCTCTACGACAGGCTTGGAAAATTCCAGCACCAGCAAACGACCGCCCGGCTTCAGCACGCGGTACATGGAGCGCAGCGCTTTGTCTTTGTCCGTGACGTTGCGCAGGCCAAAACCGATGGTGATGCAATCGAAATAGTTGTCCGGGAATGGCAGCTCTTCCGCGTTGGCCTGAACATAGTTCACGTTGCCGACAATGCCCAGATCGCGCAGCTTGTCACGGCCAACATTGAGCATGGAGTTGTTGATATCCGCCAGTACCACCTGACCTTTCTCGCCAACGATGCGGGAGAATTTCGCGGTCAGGTCGCCGGTACCGCCCGCCAGATCCAGCACACGATGTCCCGGGCGCACGCCACTGCAATCAATGGTGAAGCGTTTCCAGATACGGTGAATACCCATGGACATCACATCATTCATGATGTCGTATTTTGCTGCCACACTGTGGAAGACGTTGGCAACCATGCCCACTTTCTCGTCTTTGTTGACGGTTCTGAAACCAAAGTGGGTGGTGTTTTGATCCGCGTCCTGAGCTACGCCCTGTGTCATATCTGTCATTTTTAACCCCTGAGTCACACCGGGCGGAAAAAGAAAAAGCCCCGATAATATTGTCGCTTAGTGTACTTTACATACTCAAACAACCACAAGAAGCGCGACCCAGCCATGGGCTATGAGTGTGAAGCGGGCAAACTCACCACGTCATCTTCCTCGTCTGAAGAATCTTTCGCGAGCATTGACGGGCTGATATCCCGCTTCACTTCCACCCCAAGCGATTTAAAACTTTCCGCCTGACGCAGAATGTTTCCACGCCCGCTCGACAGCTTGTTCACCGCGCTCTGGTAGCTGTCGCTGGCTTTATCCAGCGCAATACCCATAGCTTCCATGTCGGCGACAAACAGGCGGATTTTGTCATACAGCTTGCCCGCTTTGTCCGCAATCAGGCGGGCATTTTGGTTCTGGTGCTCGTAGCGCCACAGGTTGTTGATGGTGCGAAGCGCCACCAGCAGCGTGGTCGGGCTCACCAACATGATGTTGTGATCGAGTGCTTCACGGATAAGTGACGGCTCGGCTTCAATCGCAATCTGGAACGCTGGCTCGACCGGAATAAACATCAGCACGTAGTCCAAACTCTGGATGCCATGCAGCTGATGGTAATCCTTACGTCCCAGCCCGCGGATATGTCCACGGATAGCCGCCACGTGTTCACGCAGCGCGCTGTCTTTATCTGTCAGGGTTTCGGCGTGGAAGTAGCGCTCGTAAGCCACCAGTGCCATTTTGGCATCAATCACCACATCCTTGCCCTGTGGCAGGCGCACAATCACATCCGGCTGGTAGCGCTTGCCGTGTTCGTTTTCCAGACTGACTTGGGTTTCGTACTCATAGCCTTCACGCAGGCCGGACTCTTCCAGCACGCGGGCAAGCACCACTTCCCCCCAGTTCCCCTGCTGCTTGTTGTCGCCTTTCAGCGCCTGAGTCAGGTTAACCGCTTCGCGGGTCATGGCCTCGTTCAGGCGTTGCAGGTTTTTAATTTCATGCACCAGGGTGTGACGCTCTTTGGCCTGCTCACCAAAGCTGTCAGTAACCTGCTTGCGAAACCCTTCCAGCTGGGTTTTAAGCGGCCCCAGCAGGGATTCCAGGCTCTGGCGGTTTTGCTCATCCACGGTGCGGGTTTTGTGGTCGAAGACTTTGTTGGCGAGGGATTCAAACTGCACCCGAAGACGCTCTTCCGCCCCTTCCAGCAGACGGATTTTTTCTTCCGCCGCTTCCAGTTGCTCTTCAGTGCGGGTTTGTTGCTCGCGCAGGGTCAGTTCAAGCGCGGCTTTGGTATCACGCAGGTTGTCGATCGTGTCGGTTAGTTGTTCTTTTTCGATTCTCAGGGCTTCCATCTGGCGCAGCTTTTCTGCCGCAGCGGAAAGCTTGCCGTATTGGGTACGAAGCTCCGCACTGAGGCGGTCACGCTCGATGTCCATACCATCCAGCTCGTCCTGCAGGGTCTGGTTGTGCTGCTGCAGACGTTGGATTTCAGCCTGGCTCAGCCTTTCATCACTGTCGTGTTGATGCTGCATCAAAGCGCGCAGACTATGCTGCGCCATACGATGATAGACCAGCCCCAACACCGCGGTGATCCCCGCCCCGGCACCTGCCGCTATCCATACCAGAGAATCTGAAAACAGCGCTTCAATCTGCATGCCGTTTACCTTTTTGTTTCAACGCACTTATTGTAACGAAGGCTAATAAGACACTGGATAAATGTCCAGCTTTTCTATTGTCTACAGATTGCTCTAGACTGCGGGATTCCCAACCTTCTTCTATAAGACTTTTTCTATGAACGACCGCCTTGCGATAGGCTACGGATTGGCTGCGGTGCTCCTTTGGTCAACCGTCGCGACGGCTTTTAAAATCACCCTGACCTATATGGATCCAATCCAGATGCTGGCCGCGGCCAGTGTGGTATCGGCGCTTTCACTGGCTGCCGTGGCGGGGTTTCAGGGCAAGCTCAACCTGCTGACATCCACTTTTGCACGCCGTCCGCTGTACTACCTGATGCTGGGGCTGATTAACCCACTGATTTATTATCTGGTGCTGTTCAAAGCCTACGATTTGCTGCCAGCTTCTTTGGCGCAGCCGCTCAACTACAGCTGGGCGATCACGCTGACCTTGATGGCCGCATTGTTCCTGGGGCAGAAAATCCGTAAGCAGGACTGGATTGCCGCAGCGCTTGGCTACGCGGGTGTGGTGGTGATTGCCACCAAAGGCGATCTGCTGGGATTGGAGTTCGACAGCCCGCTGGGTGTGGGGTTGGCACTGCTTTCGACCCTTCTATGGGCGGGATACTGGATCCTGAATGCAAAAAACCAAGCCGACCCAGTGATAGGTCTGTTGCTTGGTTTTCTGTTATCGCTGCCCTTTTCCATTGGCCTTAGCCTATACACCAGTGACTGGAATGGTATCCCCTGGCAAGGCTGGGCGGCGGTGACTTATGTCGGCCTGTTCGAAATGGGCATTACCTTTGTGCTATGGCTGAAGGCGGTAAAGCTTGCCACCAACACGGCAAAAATCAGCAACCTGATTTTTATCTCGCCCTTTATCTCGCTTATTCTGCTCAACCGGATCATCGGTGAGCAAATCCACTCCACCACCTTGATTGGGCTGGTGATGATCGTCGCTGGCCTTTTAGTCCAGCAGCGAAAAAGTAAGGCTTAAACGTCAGGTATTATGCGTTGCGCTGCGCGAGGTATTCGCGCAGCTCATCAACGGAAATTCCGTCGTTTGCCAACTCCTGCGCCAGTTCCAATACACGCTCGCCTTTGCGCTCTTCAATCACTTTGTTGAACTGGTGAACCAGCTCGCGCAAAGCGCTGATAGGCACCTGACGTGCCGCGCTTTTTACGCGCTCTTCACTTTGGCCGCTCAGCTCGGTGAGCAATTTGCCAAACATCATTTTTTCTGGAGACTCTTCGAGCATCTCCCAGTGACGCGCCAATTCAATCGTCGACATCGACATAGTTTTTATCTGCCTGTGATTTTAGTTAAGAAGGGATGTTCGGGCTGCTGTCAGTGAGGCGGACACCCCAGAATGGGAAGATTTGAGAATTTCGCACACTAAATATACTGATGCAGCCAAATAAGCAACAAAAAAATACCCGCGCGACCTCGGCCGGCGGGTAAAAAAGCCTGATTTTGGTTGTCGAGACCACGCGCTTTTCGCGTCTTGTTATGAGATCCGGCTAATTGATTATTGACTCTCAGCCGCGTGCCAGCGCTTGCCTTTGGCAGACCAGAGGAACAGCAGACCCGGAGCTAGAAGCAGCATGTGGAACATCAGTAGGTGCGCTTCTGACAGCCCCGCACGCTGAGTGATGCTGACCAGCACGCCAGCACCGCTCATCTGGAATACACCCAGCAAGGCTGCCGCTGTACCGGCACGCTGGCCGAACGGTTCCAGCGCTTTACCAGCAGCCGAACCCAGCACCCAAGCAAAACCGAACGAAGACATGATCACCGGCACCATAAATGCCCATGCGGTCTGAATATGGCTCAGCGCCCCCATCACACACCCTGCCACTACCAGCAACAACATGCCGCCGTTGAGGGTTTTGCGGCTGCCGATACGGTCCATGATTTTCGGTGTGGTCATCGAGGCAAAAATATTGAATACCGCGTTGATACCAAACCAGTAGGTGAACTGCTCCATCGACAGACCAAGGCCGTTGATAAGGCGCACAGGCACAGACGTGACGTATGCCAGGATGACCGACATCGCCAGCAAACACAGCATGCCATGGTAGATAAAGACCGGCTCTTTCAGCACCATCCAGTAACGGGCTGGGCTCAGTAACGGGCCACTGCTGTCGGTATCTGCCGGGCGGGTTTCGCGGAACAGGAAAAACACCAACGCCAGCGCCACCAGCGCATACGCCGCCATAAAACTGAAGTTTGCTCGCCAGCCAAACTCTGCTGTCAGCCAGGCGCCCAACAGCGGTGCCAGAGCAGGAATAAAACAGATGGCACCGTTAAGGTAGCTGATCATCTGGCCACTGCGTTTGCCGCCGAAGCTGTCGCGCACCGCCGCGAAGGCACACACAGAAGTGGCACACGCACCCGCGCCCTGCAGCAGGCGGGCAACCAGCAATGCATCCAGGGATGACGCCAGAAAGGCAAATGCCGAGCTTACGGCATAGATGGTGATACCCGCCATCGCGACCGGGCGGCGGCCGAAACGGTCTGCCAGCGGACCTGCCACCAGCTGACCAAGGCCAAGGCTGACCAGAAACCAGGAAATCGTGTCCTGGATACGGGTGGGCACCACATCATACTCCACCGCCATCATGGGCATCGCCGGCAGGTAGATATCAATCGCCAGTGGACTAAACAGCACCAGCAGCACCATAAGTGCAACCAGGCGGCTATCAGGTTTAGAAGGGGTAGACATAAAGTTCTCCTGATGAATTGCCGCGAGTTTAGGATGATTTTGATATGAATAAAAATGGTTTATATTCAGGTCAGACATTCCGATTGGGAATACCACAATTATGAACCTTAGCCATCTGCTGCGTTATGACCTCAGCCTGCTGATCTGCCTACATATCCTGCTGGAAGAGCGCAATGTCACCCGCGCCGCCCAGCGCCTGCATCTCAGCCAGTCTGCGGTCAGTAAAAACCTCGCCAAACTGCGAGAACAATTCGATGACCCGCTGTTCAACCGCTCGTCCCATGGCCTTCATCCAACGCCCCGTGCGCTGGCGCTTAAACCTGCCCTGAAAAGCCTGCTCAGCCATGTGGAAGGGTTAACCGCGCAGGAAGAGTTCAACCCTGCTACCAGCGATCGCCGCTTCAAGCTGGCATTGGTGGAGAGCGCCTATCCCCTGCTGATGCCGCGCTTTTTAGGGGAAATACTGGATGCCGCCCCATCCATCACCCTTGATACCGTATCCTGGAGTGCACAGACCTTTGATGCCATGGCGCGGGGAGAAGTGGATTTTGGCGTTACCGGTAAAGATCTTAACCCGGCGGACGCCATGCTGACCCTGATGCCGCCAAAAGGGATTGTGTATAAAGAGCTGCATCAGGATGACCAGCGGGTGATTGTACGCAAAGGTCACCCAATGCTGGGGAAACCGCTGGATTTGGACACCTACCTCAAGCAGCGCCACGTGCAGGTGCGTTGTGATGGCAGCGACCGCTGGCTGCTCGACTACAAGCTGGCTGAGAAAGGGCTGGAGCGGGATATCGCTATCTATGTGCCGGATTTCAACAGCGCCGCGAGTCTGTGTACCCACACCGATCTGGTGTTTACCGCCCCGTCCCATTTTGCCTATGCCATCGCCAAGCAACTGGATCTGCAGGTGTTGCCGTTGCCTACCCCACTGCCGCCCATGGCCTATACCCTGTTCTGGCACCACAGCCAGCAAAATGACCCCGGCCACAACTGGCTCAGGGAGCTCATTATTTCGCGCTGTCGCCAAATGACAGAAATTGCAGCGGCTGGGGAAAACAGATAGGTTATTACTCAGTTACGATCACTAAAAAAACCGACATAAAATAGGACGACACATGCACGCCATTATTGCAGAGCGCGTTGATGCGCTTCGACGCTGGCTGGAAGAACAGGCAATGGACGCTCTGATCATTCCGCACGAAGACGAATTCCTCGGTGAGTACATTCCCGAGCACAATGAACGCCTGCACTGGGCGACAGGCTTTACCGGCTCTGCAGGTGCCGCGGTGATCACCCGCGAAAAGGCCGCCGTGTTTGTGGATGGCCGCTACACGGTACAGGTGCGCAAGCAAGTACCGGGCGAGATTTTCGAATACCGTCACCTGATTGAAGAGCCTGCATTGCAATGGCTACTCGACACCCTGCCACAAGGCAGCAAAGTGGCGGTGGATACCCGCCTGCACAGCGCCAACTGGCTGGCGGCGGCAGAGAAAACCGTCAGCGGCAAACTGATCCTGCAAAGCATCGACCGCAACCCAATCGATACCCTGTGGCATGACCGTCCTGTACCGCTTCTGACCTCAGCACGCCTGATGGGCAATGAACTGGTAGGTAAAGGCAGCACAGAAAAACGCACTGAGATCGGGGCGGTGATTGCAAAGACCGGCGCTGATGCGGCACTACTGAGCCAGCTCGACAGCATCTGCTGGCTGCTGAATATCCGCGGTGGTGATGTATCCCGTCTGCCGGTATTGCTGGCCAGTGCGCTGATCAATGCCAGCGGTGATGTCACCCTTTTCATCGACCCAGCCCGCCTGCCTGAAGGCTTCGCTGCGCATGTTGGCGAAGGCGTGTCGGTATTGGCACCGGAAGCACTGGCGTCGGAGCTGGCCGCGCTTTCCGCTAAAACCGTTATGGTTGACCCGCAAACCAGCAACGCCTGGGCAAGCGAAATCCTCAAGCAGCACGGCGCGAAGATTGTTCATGCTGCCGACCCTTGCATGCTGCCGAAAGCGGCCAAAAATGCGGTGGAAATTGCCGGTATGAAAGCCAGCCACGTGCGTGATGGTGTCGCTGTCAGCCGTTTCCTTGCCTGGCTGGACAAAGAAGTCGCTGCTGGCAAACTGCATGATGAAGCCCTGCTGGCAGACAAGCTCTACAGTTTCCGCGCCGAAGACGAAACACTGGCTGACCTCAGCTTTGATACGATTTCGGCAGCCGGTGGCAATGCAGCAATGTGTCACTACAACCACCAGAACCAACCTGAACCGGGTCAGCTTGAGCTGAACAATGTGTATCTGGTGGACTCAGGCGGTCAGTACCCTGATGGCACCACGGACATCACCCGCACCATCGCCATTGGCGAATGCTCTGACGAAGTGAAAAAAGCCTTTACCCTGGTATTGAAAGGCCATATCGCACTGGCCACTGCCCGTTTCCCGAAAGGCACGGCAGGCAGCCAGCTGGATGCACTGGCGCGCCAGCACCTGTGGGCGCACGGTTTCGACTATGACCACGGCACCGGGCACGGCGTCGGCCACTTCCTGAGTGTTCACGAAGAGCCGCAACGTATCGCCAAAGCACCGAACACAGTGGCGCTGCTGCCGGGTATGGTGCTTTCCAACGAACCGGGCTATTACCGTGCTGATGCCTTTGGCATCCGTATCGAAAACTTGGAACTGGTGGTGGAAGTCCCTACCCAGGGTGATATGACGGTGCTGGGCTTTGAATCCCTGACCCGTGCGCCGATTGACCGCCGTCTGGTGGATGTCAGCCTGCTGACCGACAGCGAAATTGCCTGGTGGAACGATTACCACCGGAAAGTGTGGCAGGACGTCAGCCCATCGCTGCAGGGCTGTGATCTGGCTTGGCTGGAGCAGGCGACCAAAGCACTGTAAAAACAAGAAAGCCCACTGTCGACAGTGGGCTTTTTCTTTAGTTCGTCATCATGGATGCGCATCGTTCAGCATTGTAAAAATCGTTAATACCGCCCTGCCCCTTGAACCGGACCTGAACAACAAACCCGGACTCAACAAACGGCAGCAGCTTGTCACAGGCGATGTCATATCCCGCTTCACGGATCACCGACGTACGCCAGTACTGCTTCGGCTCCAGTCCCTGAGTAAAAATGATAAAACCATCGTCAGTGACATCGACCAGTTTCTGATCGGCAAAAGCACGTTGTGCTGCCTCAATGGCTTTCTGTTTCGCTGTCGGGACGTAAGGGCTCTCTTGTGTGGTCGCCTGACACCCCATTAAAGTCATTGCTGCCAATACTGACAAAACTATCCTTTTCATTATTTTGCTTCCTTGATTACTGCATTCCCCAACAGCCTATACCAAGAAAGCACCGTCCGGATCCTAACACCTTTCCGCCTGCAACAACTTTACACTTTTCCCAATAACGCAACACATCTAGACCTGATGACCGGAGTATCCCTGCTCCCAATCTTTCCACACCACTTCAAGCCCCGCCGCTTTCACGGCTTGCGCGACTTCGCTGGCACTACGCTCATCCGAGACTGAAAACTGCTCCAGTTCCGGAACCTCATCGGCATAACCGCCAGGCTGGGTTTTCGATGCGGCGGACATACTCGTGATCCCAAGAGGCAGCACCTTGTCGCGAAACGCCGGGGATTCGCGGGTCGAGAGCGACAACTCCACTTCCGGATTGAGCAAGCGGTAGGCACAGATAAGCTGCACCAGCTGCCTGTCTGTCATCACCGATTTTGGCTGCAATTGATTTTGAGAACGGCCGCCTTCGCAAGGACGAAGCCGTGGGAAGGATATGGAGTAGCGGCTACGCCAGTAGGTACGTTCCAGATAATCAAGGTGACTGGCAACAAAAAAGCTGTCCGTCCGCCATTCATCAAGCCCGATCAGTGAACCGATACCTATCTTGTCGATGCCCGCCCGGGCGAGCCTGTCCGGGGTATCCAGACGGTAAACAAAGTCCATTTTGTTACCACGCAGGTGGTGCTCGGCATAGGTTTTGCGGTTGTAGGTTTCCTGATACACCATCACCGCATCCAGACCAAGACCTTTCAGCTCAGCATATTCGGCTTGCGCCAGCGGCTGCACTTCCATCGCCAGATAACTGAAATGACGCTTAATCGCAGGTACGGCGCGGCGGAAATATTCCATTCCTACCTTGGTCTGGTGCTCACCGGTAACCAGCAGGATGCTGTCAAAGCTCATGGCTTTAATGGCATCGCATTCACGCTCAATGTCATCCAAGGACAAAGTGCGGCGCTTGATGCGGTTTTCCATCGAAAAACCGCAATAGGTGCAGGCATTGGCGCAGAGGTTGGAAAGATAAAGTGGCACATAAAAATTCACCGTGTAGCCAAAGCGCCGCCGGGTGAGCGCTGCCGCCTGCTGCGCCATTTCTTCCAAAAAAGGCTCTGCAGCGGGTGAGATCAGCGCTTTGAAATCTTCCAGACTGCGCTTAGGTTTTGCAAGGGCGCGCCTGACATGCACCTCTGTCTTGGCATAAATCGACAACCGGATATCATCCCAATCCAGCGTTTGCCAATGGTCAGAAAAAGCCATGTTTCCTCCCATTAGGCCAGCTCATCAAGGAATGCCGTCAATGGGCTGGATGCCACTGCCTGCACCGTTTTAGCTGCCAAACCGGCTTCATAGGCCAAACGCCCGGCTTCCACCGCCATTTTGAATGCCCTGCCCATGGCAACCGGATCCGCTGCTGTCGCAATGGCTGTATTCACCAACACAGCGTCTGCTCCTTTTTCCATAGCTTCTGCCGCATGAGACGGTGCGCCAATCCCTGCATCGACCACCACAGGCACTTTGGCCTGGCTGATAATGATGTCGAGAAAATCCCGTGAAGCGAGCCCTTTGTTGCTGCCTATCGGGGCACCCAGCGGCATAACCGCTGCGCAACCTGCTTCCTCCAGGTGTTTGCAAAGCACAGGATCAGCGTGACAGTAAGGCAACACCACAAAGCCTTCCCGAACCAGAGTTTCCGCGGCTTTCAAGGTCTCGATAGGGTCAGGCATCAAGTATTTGGGATCAGGATGGATTTCCAGTTTGAGCCAGTTTGTCCCCAGAGCCTCCCGGGCAAGGCGGGCAGCAAAGATGGCCTCCTTGGCAGTTTTCGCTCCTGAGGTGTTGGGCAGCAGATTGATGCCTGAAGCCACAAGCGGTGCGAGGATATCGTCTGCCGGGTTTTGCACATCAACCCGCTTGAGCGCCATGGTGACAAGCTCTGAGCCACTCGCCGCGATACTGTTCGCCATCAAACGGGTACTGGAAAATTTCCCAGTGCCCGTAAACAGGCGGGATGAAAAGGTTTTATCAGCAATCTTTAACATGATTAACCTCCGGCAATGGCCTGAAACATGGCCACGCGAATGCCCTCAGTCAGCGGCGTATCCTGCCACTGACTGCGGGAAATGATGTCGCCGTCCACCGCAATGGCAACGGCCTGTTCCGGTAGCGACAACTCTGCTATCAAGCTGCTTAAATCTGTCGCTGTCACCGGGATATAGAGAGCGTCATTCAGCCAAATCTGCACTGGATGCCTCCTTGTGGGTTGTTGTACGGCACCGGCAAACAGCGCAATCAGGGTCGCGTGGGATCGGCATTTTTTTCAGTGACAAGGTGTGAGCGTCAAACTGATAAAAACTGGCGCCCAACTCGTTGCCAAGTAGGCACTTAATGGCTTCCAGCGCCTGCAGGTTGCCGACAGTGCCGACGACCGGCCCAGCAACCCCTGCGCTCTGGCAGTTCCGCGCTTTCGGTTCGGTCACGGCAGCGAACAAACAGTGGTAGCAAGGCTGGTGAGGCTGACGGAAATCAAAGGTCATCAACTGCCCCTGCCAGCCGATGGCGGCACCGGCAATCAACGGCTTTTTGTGTTCTACACAGGCTGCATTGGCCGCCTGGCGCGTTGCCATGTTGTCGCTGCAATCAAGCACTAAGTCAGCCAGCGATACCTCGAGCGACAATGCTGTTCCCTCAAGGCGCCTTTTCACTGCGCGGCACTTAATATGGCTATTCAGTGCTTTTAACTGTGCTGCCAGCGCCGTGGTTTTTCCCCTGCCAAGATCGGTTTCGCGGTAGGCAACCTGCCTTGGCAGGTTTGAACGCTCGACCACATCGTCGTCGGCCAGAATAAGTTGTCCCACGCCGGCACCGGCAAGATAGAGCCCTGCCGCCGTGCCAAGACCACCACAGCCAACAATCAGCACCTTGGCACCGGAAAGGCGCTGCTGCCCATCCTCTCCCCAATCACCCAGCATGATCTGGCGGCTATAGCGGTCAAATTCAGGATCGGTAAGCCTAGCTAGCGATGGCTGCATCTCTGGCCTCCTCACTGAGCACCTCTTCAAAGGATTGAAGGGTTGCCGCCAAATCACAGGATTGACTGACAGCACGGACCACGGCAATGGCATCCACACCGGAGCGCCATACATCAGGTGCATTGGTCAAATCGATACCGCCAATCGCCACGGTCGGAATGCGCCCGCCTACCGTTTTGAGGTGCTTTTCCAGTTGGGCAATCCCTTGGGGCAGCGTAGGCATCTGCTTGGTGGGCGTGGGAAAGATGTGGCCGATAGCGAGATAACTGGGAGCCAAATCGAGCGCCAAGTCCAACTCGTCTGATGTGCGTGTGGATACGCCAAGGCGAACACCGGCACGGGCGATGGCATCAAGATCAGCGGTTTGTAGATCATCCTGCCCAAGGTGAATACCATAGGCACCGGCATCCAGTGCTTTTTGCCAGTGATCGTTGATAAATACCTGCGCCTGACAAAGACGCCCGCACTCGACCGCATCTTTAATGATGCGATCCAGGTTTGGGTGCAAAGGGTCTTTAACCCTGAGCTGGACGGTTCGTACACCGAAGGCCAGCAGGCGCTTAAGCAGGTTCAGGTTGTCGACCACAGGGTAGAGCGGGCCAATGCCTACATCCATCCGCGCGAAAGCGGTTGAAGGTTTCATACCGCCACCTCACGCTTTCTGGTGGTAGAGTTCGCTGCCCTTGGCGAGAAACTCCGCCGACTTTTGCTTCATGCCTTCAAGCGGGTCTTCCAGTATCTGCACCTCAATCCCCTCCCCATGGTCTTTGGCATAAGCACGCACTTCATGACTTATTTTCATCGAACAGAATTTCGGGCCACACATAGAGCAGAAGTGCGCCACCTTGCCAGATTCCTGAGGCAAGGTTTCATCGTGGTAAGCGCGCGCGGTATCCGGATCGAGCGCGAGGTTGAACTGGTCTTCCCAGCGGAATTCAAAACGCGCCTTGGACAGGGCATTATCCCGCACCTGCGCACCTGGATGGCCTTTGGCGAGATCGGCTGCATGGGCGCAAAGTTTGTAAGTAATAAGGCCGGTTTTCACATCGTCTTTGTTCGGCAGGCCAAGGTGCTCTTTCGGTGTCACATAACAAAGCATGGCGCAGCCATACCAGCCAATCATGGCAGCCCCAATTCCCGAGGTAATGTGGTCATAACCCGGCGCTATGTCAGTGGTGAGGGGACCAAGGGTATAGAACGGCGCTTCATGGCAGTGCTTGAGTTGCTCTTCCATGTTCTCTTTGATCATGTGCATCGGCACATGCCCTGGCCCTTCAATCATCACCTGCACATCGTATTCCCAGGCAATCTTGGTCAGCTCGCCAAGGGTGCGCAGTTCAGAAAATTGCGCTTCGTCGTTGGCATCAGCCACCGAACCCGGACGCAAACCGTCACCAAGAGAAAGCGCCACGTCGTACTTGGCACAAATTTCACAGATTTCGCGGAAGTGGGTATAGAGGAAACTTTCGGTGTGATGCGCCAGACACCATTTGGCGATGATGGAGCCACCACGAGAGACAATACCGGTCACGCGCTTGGCTGTCATCGGTACATAGCGCAGCAGGACACCGGCATGGATGGTGAAGTAATCCACCCCCTGCTCAGCCTGCTCAATCAGGGTGTCTCGCATGACCTCCCAATTGAGGTTTTCCGCAATGCCGTTAACCTTCTCTAGTGCCTGATACATCGGAACAGTACCAATCGGCACCGGGCTGTTGCGAAGAATCCATTCGCGGGTTTCGTGGATATTCCGTCCAGTCGACAAATCCATCACGGTATCTGCGCCCCACCGGGTCGACCACACCAGCTTTTCGGTTTCCTCTTCAATGGATGAGGTCACCGATGAGTTGCCGATGTTGGCATTGACCTTCACCAGGAAGTTACGCCCGATGATCATCGGCTCAGACTCTGGATGGTTGATATTGGAAGGAATAATCGCACGCCCTTCAGCGACTTCCCTACGTACGAACTCCGGCGTGATCTCTTTTGGCAGGTTGGCACCAAAACCCTGTCCCAGGTGCTGGCGGTTCAGTTGCTCGTCGACATATTGGTGGCGACCCATGTTTTCACGGATAGCAATGTATTCCATTTCCGGGGTGATGATGCCCTTACGCGCATAGTGAAGCTGGGTAACACGCTTGCCTTCTTTCGCCTTGCGCACCGAAGGCAGGTTACCGAAACGCAGTTCATCTAGGGTTTCATCACCAAGGCGGATTTGGGCAAATTCCGAGGTCACGCCATCCAGAAGTTCGGTATCGCTGCGCTCTTCAATCCAACGTTCACGCAGTTTTGGTAACCCGGCATAAATATCAATTTCAAAGTCTGGATCAGTGTAAACACCGGAAGTGTCATAGACACGAATGGATTCGTTAGATTCAAACTGGGGATTTTCTTTCGTCCCACCGACAAAGCTGTCGGCCAAGGCTATTTCTCGCATACCTACACGGATATCCGGACGAGAGCCTTCAACATGGACTTTATGGGAATTGGGGAAGGGTTGTACCGACAGGTTGTCGATAAAAGCTTTGGCTTCGTTTCTGGCTAGTTTACGGTTCGACATAGCATTACTCCTGATAAGTATGGGAATAAATGCTTGCCGGATTTGCTGAGCAAGAGGTGTGGCAATTGAGTAGAAACAGAGTGCTCCTAAAATGCCGACATCAATGTTCTCTTGTTCCCTTCGCAGGTATTAGCCTGATCAGGTTCAACGGATCCTGCTTTCGCAGTCTCAGCCAAATGGCACTCCGACAAGTATCAGCGAACGATTATAGAGAAAGCGTCCAAGAGGTGTGCAATCAAACATCACTTTTGTGACTAGGAGCGCACCAGTAACTGGAAGCCAGCCCAGGCAACAAAAATACACACCACGACATTGAGCACGATGTTCAAACCCATTTTCAGCCACTCACCCTGTTGGAGCAACAGAACATTATCCATTGAAAACGTTGAAAATGTGGTTAAGGCACCGAGAAAGCCAAGGCCAATGAGTTGGCGCCAGGGGCCCGGTGGGATCATCTCATGCTCCAATGCCGCAATCAGCATCCCCATGATAAAAGAGCCAAAAACGTTTACCGTCAAGGTTCCGTAAGGGAAGCCTTTCCCGAGCAACAATACGCAAAACTCAGAAATAAGATATCTGGAGCAAGCGCCGATAGCTCCACCTGCCCCAATATAAAACAAGATAACAGCCTGATTCATGGTTGCTAGCCACCGTTTTTTAACCGTGCTTAACATGATACGCGCTAAAACACGTATGAGGTAAAACGATATTGGGAATTGATGAAAAAGCGCATCGAAATGCCTGACCTGCCGAAAGATCGACGGAGGCCGAAGAGATAAAACAGCAGATGCGAAAAAGCCCCAGCATTTCTGCTGAGGCCTTAAATTTGGCAGGGGTGGAGAGACTCGAACTCCCAACACGCGGATTTGGAATCCGCTGCTCTGCCATTGGAGCTACACCCCTATTACGGTCGCTATTTTATCGGGAATTCATTAAATAGCCAGACTTGATTGAGCAGGGGATGTCCAACCGAACACTATTCGAGCAAGTCTATGACTCTTCGGCGAGATTACGTTGTTTGTACTTATTAAACACAAACAGGGCGACGACTGCAGGACCCGCGACCAATGCGGCAATAGCAGTACATAACAACGTCATTTGAATAAGTGCTGACAAATCATTCATCCGATGATTCTCCGAGCTATATTTATATCCTTGATAATACTGGGATGTTATAGAAAAACCGTCTTAATAGTAAGAACGGGCTAGACGCATTACCGAGCGTTACATCTCTTGTACTTCGGGAAATGAATCTTGATCACTATATGCATATCAATCTATACATCTCTTGTAGGTACAAATACTCAGATTTTCAAATGTTAAGTCTCTATTTATATGTAAATTGTGCGATATAACTCAACTTTTACTGTCTAAACCATTCGACAGTGGATCCGGCAGAAGAGCTTTAATGAGGTGAAACATGACAATGATTGATAGGGTTGGAAAAGCATTAGAACCCTTGATGCTGGTAATGGGACTTGTAAGTCCCCTAGCTACATTGCCTCAACTCTATAAGCTCTACTTTTCGCACAGCGAACATGCGGCTGGATTATCACTCGTCACTTGGACGCTTTATGCTGTGATTGCTTCTCTGTGGAGTATCTATGGCCTTTACCACAAAAATCCGACTATCTGGGTCGGAAACAGTGTGGGTTTTGCTATGTATCTGGCTATGGTGGTAGGGATCTATCTGAAAGTTGGCTTGACGTTTTAAATCAAAATGGCCAAGAAGCACTATAGTGGATAGTTTATTACAGACGATAAAAAGCCCTGCTATTGCTAGCAGGGCTTTTTAATAAGTGGCGGAGCGGACGGGACTCGAACCCGCGACCCCCAGCGTGACAGGCCGGTATTCTAACCAACTGAACTACCGCTCCACTCAAATTAACGTTCGTTCACAACGTTAACTTAAATTGGAAGCCTGGCGATGTCCTACTCTCACATGGGGAGACCCCACACTACCATCGGCGCTGTTACGTTTCACTACTGAGTTCGGCATGGAGTCAGGTGGGTCCATAACGCTATGGTCGCCAAGCAAATTTGTTTAAATCTGGGAAAGCTGTGTTTTATTTGTTCTCGTTCTTACACATTCAATGTTCTATCTGAGTCCGTCAAAACCCCTTGGGTGTTGTATGGTTAAGCCTCACGGGCAATTAGTACAGGTTAGCTCAACGCCTCACAGCGCTTACACACCCTGCCTATCTACGTCGTAGTCTCCAACAACCCTTTAG
>NZ_JAHUTS010000029.1:0-57561 GCF_019209835.1 Enterovibrio paralichthyis
CGCGAGGGTAAGGGCTGTGGTCAATTGCAAAATAAAAGGCTCTAAGTATGGGGACTTAGAGCCTTTATAAGCCATCTGTTGGATCGTTCAACCGATCATTTATCTCTTAACTGATCGGCATTAGCCGCAACAGGGTCGAAACAACTGACAGTCATCGGAAAAACACCGACAGTTCAGTGGCACAAGGCAGCGGAAACAGCGTAAGCGATAAAATGCACCGTATATCACGGCGCATGCGTCGCCTGAAGTTCCGTTTCGCACAGCATTTTTCCTGACAAAGTGCGCCGGGTTCCACTGTCTTCGAAGAGCCTTCAACAAGACAGGAAGCACCCATGCGCATTTCAGCACCTTTCGTTTCCCTCGCACTGCTTGTGCCGCTTTATTCATCTTCATTGCACGCCGACACCATTGAGTCGCAGGACTACCGCATTGAAGTAAAAGCGGTTGCCGAAGGGCTAAATCACCCTTGGTCACTGGTGTTCCTGCCTAATGGCGACATGTTGGTCACAGAGCGAAATGGCGGACTCAAACGCCTCTCTCCTTCCGGAGAAATAACGGCTATCGACGGATTACCGGACGATCTGGTTTACCGTGGCCAGGGCGGCTTGTTAGGGCTGGCTTTGTCACCTGACTTTGCCGAATCTGGCACACTCTACCTCTCTTATGCCCAAGGCGGAGAGTGGAACCGTGCAGGCACAGCCGTGGTCTCTGCGAAGCTATCCGGCAATAAGCTATCCAACATCACACCCATATTCTCACAAGCACCAAAACTTGGCGGCGGCCGTCATTTCGGTGGACGTCTGGTTGCCACAGATAAGCACCTCTACATCGCCATGGGCGATCGCGGCAACCGTGATAAAGCACAGCAAAACGATTCCCATGTCGGCACTTTGGTTAGGCTGAATCTCGATGGCTCGGTGCCGGATGACAATCCGTTTTTATCCGATGCAAACGCCAAACCTGAAATCTACAGCTACGGGCACAGAAACATTCAGGGGATGACCCTTGATAACGATGGCAAACGATTATGGACACATGAACATGGGCCGCAGGGAGGCGACGAAATCAACCTAGTCGAACCCGGCACCAACTATGGCTGGCCTGTGATCACCTATGGCGTGAACTATGGCACCGGCAGCAAAATCGGACAGGGAACAACGCGCGAAGGCATGGCGCAACCGAACTATTACTGGGTTCCCTCGATTGCCCCTTCCGGATTGGAAATGGTGGAAGGCGATCAATTTAGAGAGTGGCAGGGTGATCTGCTCGTCGGCTCGCTAAAGTTCGGTTTGTTGGTGCGACTGAACATGGAAGATGGCCAAATCGTGGGGGAGGAACGCCTTCTTAACGGGAAATATGGACGCATACGTGATGTTGTCGAAGCCCCTGATGGCAAGGTATATCTTTTGACCGATGAGTCCAACGGTAAGGTACTTTCCCTTATGCCAATATTTTGACTATTTAGTCGATTTTTTGACTAAATCACAATTGGAACAGCGCATTGTAAAGTATAGTTTACAAGCATAAATTTTTGATTCTGCTGAGAAATAAGCGAATTTCTGGAAATGACTCCCCAAAAAATATATGCAACAAATTTGATTTCATTGGTAAAGTGACGCCTAGCCCAACATTCACCAAAGTTGACCAAATCGTTGGACAGGCTCAAGTGGGGAATCTATATTCTCTTCGTAAACATATAAAAACGAAGTCATCTTTGCTTGCTATTGATTAGCCCTGCTCTGCAGGGCTTTTCTCTTTCTGAGCCTTGCCAACAAATACACTCGCTGCTGTATTTTTTCACTGCAATACAACCCTCATGGTTGTCATTCAAAATTACTACATTCTTATGCAACGCCAGCCGTTCCTGCAGTTTGGGTATATACTTTTCTCATTGGTGAGAAAATAGTCGGTTCCTATGCAAACACACATCCTTTCCCGCATTCAGGCAATGCTTTCAATCATTGCTGTTCTTTGTTTTTCCCGCGGTGCGGCAGCAGCCCCTGGTGTTGTGGCTATTGGTGTGCAGGCTTTTGAAGACTACTCGCCCTACTCCCTGTATAAAAATGATCAATACAGTGGGTTTAACCGAGATCTTCTGGACGCCTTCGCCAGAGAGTATAAACACGATTTCGACTACCAGCCCATGCCCATAAAGCGTCTTTACCATTATTTTCTGCGGGGCGACATCGACCTGAAATACCCGGACAATCCTGCCTGGAGTAAATCGCAGAAAGAAGGCTTTGATATTATTTACAGCCAGCCTGTCGTCTCTTTTATTGACGGGGTAGTGGTACTGAAAGAAAACCTCTCAAAACCCTTACCCTGGCTCAAACGCATTGGGATGATTTCCGGCTATACACCAAAACCCTATCTGGATGACATTGCAAAGGGAAAAATTCGCATCATGGAAGCGAAAGAGATTAATTCCTTGATAAAACTATTGGTTACGGGTCGCGCGAATGGGATTTACGTCAATATCGCAGTGCTGAACAACTACCTAAAAAATTCTGCCGAGGCTTTCCCTGAGATGGTTTTTAACCCGTCTTTGCCCTATTTGAGGGACTCACGGTACCTGTCGACCAAAGATAGCCCTTACCTGATCCTCGAATTCAACAATTTTATGAAGGAAAACGCTGGCACCATCGCCGATCTTAAAAATCGTTACGACTTGCTGGACGCTGATGACATTCTCACCGGTACGAGCAAACAGCCAATTCTGGCACGATAAAAAAGACCCGGATCGCTCCGGGTCTTGTCATTTAAAACGTTGAATCGTTCAATCAATTTTTGGCTGTTTTACTTCTCAGTACCTGATGCATTACGCCTGTCAGTTCATTTTCCGGGTCGCCTGACAATTCCCACGTAAACACACCGGCAAGTCCCTGCGCTTTGGCCCATTCAGCTTTTGCTTTTACTGAGCGTGTATCTTCAAACGAGATAAAGACTTTTTTCTCGGGGTGCCACAGGTAAGGCGCATGGGATTCTTCATCGTAGCCATAGCGGTAGCCCTGCTCTTTGGTGTAGTTGGTCATCAAATCCCAATACATAAAGTAGCCAGGCTCACCGGTTCCAAAGCTGGCGCCTTTTTCTGATGCGAGATCAGCGGTGGGCAAACTGCCATCAAACTCAGAACCTTCCCAACCACGGCCGTAGTATGCCGCACCCAGTACCAGTTTATCCTTCGGAATACCCAGTTCAATCATCTGGTTGACAAACACGTCCGCACCCATTCCCCACCAGCTACGTTCCGTTGCATGCAGGTTTGTCAGGTGACCGGTCTGGGGCCCCCAACCACCGAGGAAGTCATAGGTCATGGCAAACATGTTGGTCAGCTTCGGAGCTGCAGACGCCCAGTCAATCTGGGCAGCTTTAGGGCCTACGCCAACCGCCGTTGAAAGCTCATACTCGCGGCCGGTTTTCTTTTCCAGCGCATCAAGCTCATCACGCAACACCGTGACCAGCTTGGTAAAGGCATCACGCTCTTGCGCTTTGACTTCGTCACTCAATTTGGTATCGGGGTTCCACGGAGAAGTGGTTAAACCGCCGCCGCCTGGGTATTCCCAATCAAGGTCGATACCGCCGAAGAAATCATACTTGGCAATCAGGTCAACAGCGGATTTGGCAAACTGTTCGATAGCGGCGTCATCTTTTGCCATGGAATGAAAAGGTTCGGACATGGTCCAGCCACCAAAAGATGGCAGAATAGTCAGCGCTGGATGGGTTTTCTTCAGCTCAGCGAGTTGGGCAAAGTGGCCTTTATAGGGAACATCGACACTCACATCACCAAAATCGACGTTAAATGCCGCTTCTTGGTCCACCACAATAGCAGTAAAAGGGGCTTTTCCTTCACACGCTTTGGCTACCTGACTCTGCACCGCTTCAGAAGCGCCGGTATGTGGGCCACACATAGAAAGGAAGGCATAGATGACATGGGTCAGCTTATCAGCTGGGATATCATCCACCGTATAAGGATTGTCAGGATTCGCATACTGCCAGTCCGCAAAGTAACCACCAACAACGTGATTTTCGGCAAGCACTGGTGCAGTCAAACACGCACTCAGCGCGGCACCTGCTATTATTTTTTTCATACTGTCTCCTTGTAGGGTAACAAATACCCAAGCGAACTGAAGAAGCTGGATTTCAGGTGGCCTGAGCATATGCGGCCAATTATTAACCGTTTTGGCAGGTTATTAATGTTGTCTACGTACCGATCAGTTGTGATATAACACTTCGGTTACAAAGTTTGCGATCATGTTGTTTTTAAAAGGTAAAATGAGCAAGCTACTAAACAGAAACTTGTCAGACAACGCACACTTCTGTCGCCACTGCTGTCCGTATAGTGAACCACCTTCACCCCAAACTGATTCCGTTTTGGCAATTGAGAGGGTATGCTGCAATGACTTCTTTCTAAATCATAGGCTTGCCGGACTTTCCCATTTTTGGGCAGGCCAATTTGTTACAAGGACACCGCTTTGAGCAATAGACTCATCAGTATCGATTTGTTTTTCGTGATTGAAAGACTGCTGCCGGGTAAACGCTCTGTTGAACTTTTCAGAAACAACAAGAAGCATCTCCCAGTGACGACACTCTCTTTGGATCACTGTGACTCCGCTTCCGCCCTTCAACTGGCGCTTTATAAATACTGCAAAAACTACGCAGCCTTCTCGCAGGGACAACCACTGGCAGATGAATATGCCATTGATGGTAAAGATGAGCAGATAGAACCCGCGACCAACGTGGTTGCCGCCTTTATCCGCGGGGCATATTGGTGGGTCGAGCACTATTACGAGATTTACCGTGAAGACTGGAGCGAAGATCAGAAAACGCGCTGGGAGCGCGATTTCAAATTGTTGGTTCAGGCCATCATTGGTGTAGGAAACTGCACCAAAGCAGAGTGGCTAATCAACAATCACAGTGCGATCAAAGCCCTCACTTACAACAGCCATATTACGCCCTTTCTCCAGCACTACGACTGATACGCGGCACCGCTCTGAGCGGTGCTTTTTTCCTGTCGTCGATTCGTCATTTTCCGCCACTACACTGAAATGATTGCCACTTTGACTGACGATTCAGGTGAAAAGACTCAAACGTTACCAGTACGAACGTTACGCTATCCTGTGCCGGGATGCCTACCCCCCTCACTTTGACCATGTGCAATACGGCTTTTCCGGGCAAGGCCGGCGGGATATTCATAACCGTTGGGGTAAGACGATTATCCGCGTGCTGTGGCGTGAAGATGGTGATGCAGTGGTCGTGTTCAAAGGGTCGCAAAGTATCTGGGACTGGCTGCTGAATCTGGTTTTCATTCCTACCCGGGTCGATGCGCCCCGCTTCGCCGGACACGTTCACTGGGGGTTTCATTTTCTCCTTCGCCAGCCCAGCCGCCCTGCCAAGGTCATGGTCAACCGCGATCTGCGAAAGCTCTCTTTTAGCCAGTGGGCTGAATTTACCCAATTTGCCGATAATCACCGGCTCGATGGGCACACCGTGATGGAGAAGCTCGAATCCTGTGTTGACCAGTTGGTCGCTGAGGGGAAAAAGGTGTCGTTTACCGGTCACTCTTCCGGTGGCTCTATGGCAGTCATTGCCGCGGAGATCCTCGAACAGAAGTACCCGGGCGCCATCAAACGCATCGTCACCTTTGGCCAACCGGCGACAGGGTATTGGAGCTTCAAACGGCGTTACAGTTTGAAAGCGAAAACCTACCGCATTTGCTGCGATGTTGATATGGTGACCTTCCTGCCCGGTATTCCCTTCGCATTCTGGCATGTGGGAGAACTGCTCTGGCTCCACAACGACAGGATTTACCACAATATGCCGTCTCTGGTTCGAATCGTGCGTGTACTGACAAGTTGGCTATTCAGGCCAATTGCGTATCATTTTATGGACAAATATATCCGTCGAAAGGACTATTTTGATAAGCATTGATGTGACTTTTTGAGTACCTGAATCGACGTGTCTCAAAGACACGTTTTCTATCAACCGAAACAAACGGATTCGATTACCCCAACCCTCCCTCATGCTTCATTCATACATTTGAGACAAATTGCGTCAGCTCATTCTAGTTATCTCCTCCTCCTGTCTTACAGTCGAAAGGCCGCACTCACAGTAAGGTTCTACTGAAAAACTATCAAAGAATGGCATGTCTCAAATGCGAGAAAGATAAAACCTCCACCGCTATTTAGTCTCAACATTCAACAGCGTGTAAATGCTGGAAAGATGTGGTTCCGACCTAAAACTGGTTTAAAGGACATAAGGGTAATAATGATGAAAAAGAACCTGATTTCGATGGCTCTTTTGGCGACGGGTGTGTTGGCATCAGCACAGACTTACGCTAACTGTGCCGGTAATGTGTATTCAATGAATGCCGGACGCGGGCATGTTGGCGTGTTACTGGATGTGCAAGAATTGAAAGTGATGCCTTCCATGTACACCGACGCAGCAGACAGATCGCTTTATCACTCACGGGCACTGTTCAGCACCCCAGCCATGTCTTACGACCGTATTACAGACCGTCTGTATTACGCCAGCGCACCTGAACCAACGGATTACCACGTTCAGATCCCAGCCGGTGACTTTACAGCAGAAGAGCTGGAGAATCTCGATTTACACGCGAAAACCATCAAGCCTTATCAGCTGGCCTACATGGATCCCGCGACAGGCAACCACGTAGCGGGCCCTACGGTAAATAAGCAAATCCTGCGTATGGCATTTGATCCGGACAACAGTGACCTTTATGCGTCTGACGCACAAACCATTTTCAAAGTTGACCCAACCACGGGTGCCATCACCAACCTCGGTGGATTTGATAACAACCTGAAAATCGGTGGCTTCACTAACTGGGGTTCTTTCGTGTTCCAGGATGGCGAACTGCTGTTTATCACCAATGGCCGTACCTTCGTGATTGATACCACAACCGGTGCCCAAACCCTGAAAGCATTCCACTTTATTGATTTCATCACCGCAGCGACCCTCGACCAGAACGGTCAAATGCTGGTTGCAGCGAAAAACCAGAATATTTCCGGTAACGTGAACAGTAACATCCTGTACCGCATCAAGCCTTCAACCGGTGAGAAAGTACGTGTCGGCCTGTTCCCAAGCCGTATCAGTGCCATGGGTACCGTCACTTCAGAAGATCACACCTGTTATGAAAAAACCATTTTCCCGAGCGATCTGAAACCTGAAGTGACTGGCATTACCCTGAATTCAAGCTCAGTGAATGAAGGTTCTACCGCTTACGCGACGGTCAACTTTGATAAAGCGACCGGTGATGGTTCAACCAAACTGCGCCTGGCCCTTAAAAACGGCAGTGCTGTGCTGAACAGCGATTACCGTAACACCGTCTCCCTTCTGTACTCAGATGGCACGACCGGTAGCGCGACTATCTCATCAACACTGACGGAGATCAGCATTCCACAGGGCGTAACCTCTGTGCGTATCGCTATTCCTACCGTTAATGACTCCACCCATGAGAACAACGAATACTTCTCTATCCAGGCGTGGATCAATGACGATAAGAGCGACGTGAGTAATGCCAATATCACCATCGTCGACAATGACCCAGACATCCATACCTTGCTGACCAACGCAGCCAACGGCAGTGATGTGAAGTGGCATGGTCACATATACGAGTGGTGGATTGGCTATTCGAAAATTCAGGGCATTCACGCCAATATCAACGGTACCATTCCACCAGGCACTACGCTGGAGTTCTACGCAAACAGCACGCTTCTGAGCACCCACTCCATTAGCAGCGGTGGCAAATATTATGACCAAGGCTCAAGCTCATACCGAAAACTGGCTGTGGGTACCCGCGTGTGGGCACGTTTGAGAGGCTCAAACGGTCAATACTACAATGTGCGTCTGGGACATCAGGTGAACGGTTCGAACAACTTCGATATCAACTGTTCAGGTGGCTGTTTCTAACCCGGAAGGAAGGCAGAAACAAAAAAGGAGCGAATCATCGCTCCTTTTCTTTTCCTGCTAGCCGAATTAACCGGCGCGTTTTGCACGCTGCAGGAACTTGTCCAGCTCGTTGGCAAACTTCTGACGATCCTGCTGGTTCAGCGCTGCCGGCCCACCGGTCTGGATCCCGCTTGAACGCATGGTTTCCATAAAGTCACGCATGTTCAGGCGCTGGCGGATATTCTCTGGTGTGTAAAGCTCACCACGCGGATTCAGCGCAACCGCGGCTTTGTCGATCACCTCAGACGCCAGTGGAATATCTGCCGTTACCACCAGGTCATTTTTTTCAACCCGCTTAACAATCTCGTTGTCCGCCACGTCAAAGCCCTTTTCAACCTGCAAGCGCTTGATAAAACGTGAAGGTGGCGTACGTAACGCCTGATTGGCAACGAACACGACATCGGTTTGTGTGCGTTCTGCCGCGCGGTACAACACTTCCTTAATCACCGCCGGACAGGCATCTGCATCAACCCAAATGGTCGTCATATTTCATTCCTCTGCTTAATTACGTTCGCACCATATACCGAAATTAAACCGGAATACAGTAGCGTCTGTCTGTCACTCCGGTTTGCCCGGGTTTTGCTCAGCATAATAAGCGGCAATGTCTTTCATGTCCTGATCGTTCAGCACAGACATTTGCTGTTTCATCATGTTGCCCATCGCGCCACTTCTCTCCCCGGTTTTATACGCCTTCATGGCATTAAACAGGTACTGGGCGTTCTGGCCATTAATGTTTGGGTAATCAGGTCGTGGGGCATAACCTGTCGCGCCATGGCAAAACTGACAGGTATAAGCCTTCTGCTGTCCCAGTTCTGCGTTGCCTGCATTTTCAAGCGCTGAGGATGTCAGGGGTGCCAGCAATACGCCTGCCGCAACCAAAATATTTCGCATGTGTATATTTCCGTTTTTTTGTATTTGTTCACCATGGCTTAGTCGCCAGGTTGATCATTTGTGTGAGGTCAATTCCAAGTGCTATTCGTTGGAGAAATGCGCATAGAGCCGGGTTTCATATCCAAGACGGGTGATGTGTAAAGTCAGGCGCCCTGACATTTACTCTTCATTGAGACTTCACCAATTCTTAACAAACAAAATCCAAAATCCCGCACCAACATAGAAAGTGAATTACACACGAATAAATTGAGAAAGGAAGTCATCGTGAGCAAACATATAGATCAACGTCAATTGGACAGTGAACCCGAGTTCAACCGTTTCATTGATGCGGCGATGAGTCGCCGTCATTTTCTCCGCGCAACTGGCGCGGCTGGCTCAGTGGCATTTTTTGCTGCGACCCCAGTCGCCAATGCGATAGCAGACACCATGGCCAAAAGCCAATTGATAGGGTTCACCGCTATCCCGGCATCCACCGCTGATACCGTTGTCGTGCCGGAAGGCTATGTCGCAGAACCACTTGTTTCATGGGGGGATGCCCTGTTTGTCGATTCACCGGCATTCAGCCAAAGCAATGATTCAAAGGCGCAGGAAATGCAATACGGTGACAACACCGACGGCATGACCTTTTTCCCACTTTCTGCTGACCGCGCTGTGTTGGTTGCCAACAATGAATACACCAACAATGAATACCTCTATCCGCATCAGGGCAAAAATATCTCAGCTGATGATGTTCGTAAAGGCCAGGCCGCACACGGTGTTTCTATCATTGAGCTGGTCAAGAAGGACGGTCAATGGCAAGCCAACCCGGCTGGCCGCTTGAACCGCAAAGTCACTGCCTATACCCCAATGGAAATGACAGGCCCAGCCACAGGCCATGATCTGCTGAAAACCGCTGCCGACCCTTCAGGCAAGAAAATACTCGGTACCTACAACAACTGTGCCAACGGCCAGACCCCGTGGGGCACCTACCTCACCTGTGAAGAGAACTTTAATGGCTACTTCGCCACCGCTGAAGAGGTCGAACTGGGCGATACCTACAAACGCTATGGCGTCAGCAATAAAGACTGGGGTTATGACTGGTGGAAACACGACCCGCGCTTTGATGTGGGTAAAACGCCGAATGAACCACACCGCTTTGGCTGGGTAGTAGAAATCGACCCAATGGATCCGAATTCCACCCCGAAAAAGCGCTCAGCGCTTGGCCGTTTCAAACATGAAAACGCAGCGCTAACCATTAACGACGACGGCCATGCTGTCGTGTATCTGGGTGATGATGAGCGTGGTGAACACCTTTATAAGTTTGTTTCTAAGAACAAATACAAACCCGGTAACAACGCAGCTAACCGTGATCTGCTTGAAGAAGGCACGCTGTACGTTGCTAAATTCAATGGCACAGAAGGTGAACTGAATGGCCAAGGTGAATGGCTGGAACTGACCTTCGGCAAGAATGGCCTGACACCGGAAAATGGCTTTAACAGCCAGGCCGAGGTACTGATTTTCGCCCGTGAAGCCGCAACGCAGGTCGGCGCAACCACGATGGATCGCCCTGAGTGGGTAGCCGTCCACCCTGGCAACAAACATGTGTTCTGTACACTGACAAACAACAAGTACCGCGGTGTGAGAGAAAACCAGCCACTGAATGTCGCCAACCCGCGTGAGAAAAACCCGTACGGACACATTGTGCGTTGGGAACCAAAAGGTGGCGACCACACAGCGACAGACTTCAACTGGGATATCTTTGTATTGGCAGGAAACCCTGACGTTCAGGAAGGGCTGATGGCAGGTACCGCAAACGTCAACAAAGACAATATGTTTAACAGCCCTGATGGCCTTGGTTTTGACGGCGCAGGGCGCATGTGGATCCTGACCGACGGTAACTATTCCAACGAAGGTAATTTTGCAGGAATGGGCAACAACCAGATGTTATGTGCCGACCCGGAAACCGGAGAAATCCGTCGGTTCCTGACAGGACCAATTGCCTGTGAGATCACTGGCCTGACATTCTCGCCGGATTACAAAACCATGTTTGTCGGTATCCAGCATCCCGGTGAAAACCTTGCACCCTCGCACTTCCCTGGCGGTGGCGATTCCATCCCCCGCTCTACTGTAATGCGTATTACCCGCAAAGATGGCGGTGTGATCGGCGCTTAATCAACTCCTCAAATAACGCAGCGGCTCCCTAAAAGGGAGCCATTTTTTTTGCTGCAAATACTGAAATTGGAAAAACCACCGCTTATAAAATTAGAAACTCACTCAAACCAGTAAGGCTTAATAATGCAACCACACGCCTATCTCCACTAATAATATCTTGCTCGCTAACCATTCAGACAGGAGAAGTCTGTATCAAGAGTTAAATAATCCTTATTAAAAGTTTTTTACACCACAGTACTTATTTAAGAACCACGCTCCATCTCAGCGATACACAGACGTATTCACCCCATGGCATGAAACATTAATTCCTGTCGGTGTTAGCATCCTTTACTAGACATCAATCATGGCCAATGAACAAAAATCCATTCGGCCACTATTGAATGTCACTTCACTATTTGTACTCAATGTAAAGAGTTAGGAATAACAGAGAAAGGAGCAAGGAAATGAGAAAGGCATTGTTATCATCCCTCGTGCTGATGGTCAGTACATTGGGCATGTCCGCAAATGCAGCAGAATGTGAAAGCAACCTTTACACCATGAATGCTGGCCGAGGCGATGTAGGTGTATTGGTCGATATTAATGAAGGACGTGCCCGCGGCGTTAGCAACTATTTTTATGAAGCAGGTGATTTAGCCAACATCCATTCACGCGCATTGTTCAGTGCCACAGCCATGGCTTATGATGCGGCCACAGACCGGATTTATTACGCCAGTACCCCAACCCCTTCTGAATACCATTTAGACGGCACTGACAGCGGTGAATTCAGCGAAGATGAACTGGCAGGACTAAACCTGCAGGCGAAAGCATTCAAACCGCACCGCCTTGCTTACTTTGATATATCCACCCAGACACACCACATGGTTGGCAACACCCGCTATCAGATCACGCGAATGGCATTCGATCCAGAAACAGGTTTGCTGTATGGCTCAGACATCGGCCGCCTGTTCACAATAGACCCAACAACGGGCGGACAAACGATGATTGGCGCACTCAGTGCGAACCTGAGGTTTGGTGGGTATACCAACTGGGGAGACTTTGTTTTCTATGAAGGTGAATTGCTGTTCGTCACCAACACCCGCGTTTTCGCCATTAATACGACCGATGCAACCGAAACCGTGAAGTTCTTCCATAACCTCGACTACATTACTGCAGCGTCACTGGATCAAAACGGCGAAATTCTGGTTGCCGTGAAAAACATCAATGTCACAGGCTCCCCCAACAGCACCAACCTTTGGCTGCTTAACCCAACCCCTGATGCACAAAATTTCGGCGCCCAGTCTTATGCGGGTCTCGTTCCCATGGCTGTGGATGCGATGGCAAGAGTGGCCACGGAATCCAGCACTTGTTATTCGCCTCGTTTTAGCATCCTGGATTGAAAATCACCCGATAAAAACAAAGCCAACATTAGGTTGGCTTTGTGGTAGTCCATGCGGGTTTGCCGTCAGCGGAATAAGGTGCTCAACGCCCCCGAAACTTAAGCGACACCGTGTCCTTTGGATGCCACCCAAACGCGGTACCACTGTTCATGGGTCAAAGTGATTTTTGCAGACTCAACCGCCTGTTTCACACGTTCAATTTTACCACTTCCCAGCAACGCAACTGGCTCACACGGCAGTTTCAACACCCATGCATACGCCACCTGCTCAATGTTTTGCGCGCCCACTTCATCTGCAATTTCTTGTAGCGTGTGTCGGATACGTGCAGCCTGCTCTGAATCTTCATTGAACAGGCGGCCGCCAGCCAGGATTGACCAAGCCATAGGCTTCACACGCGCCTGTTGCAACATGTCCAGTGAGCCATCGTCCAGCACTCCCATATTGAAAGGATTGATCTCTACTTGATTGGTCACCAGCAGCTCCGGCATGCGTGATTGCAAAAGTGCCAATTGAGGCGGAGTGAAGTTAGACACACCAAAGTGACTCACTTTGCCACTGGCTTTAAGTGCGTCGAAGGTTTCAACCACTTCATCGGCGTTCATCAACCAATCCGGACGGTGAATAAGCAATACATCGATATGCTCAATGCCCATACGGGAAAGCGAGAGATCGACAGAATCAAGAATATGCTGACGGCTGGAGTTGTAATGGGAAACCTGGGGATTGCCGGGTTTAGATGGCACAGGCACAATCCCGCATTTGGTCACTATCTCAATGCTGTCGCGAACACTTGGCTCCAGCTTCAACGCTTCGCCAAAAAGGGTTTCACAAGGCGGCGCACCATACACGTGAGCATGATCGACTGTCGAGATCCCCAGCTCGATATGTTGCTTCAAAAATGTCAGTCGTTGTTGCGGGCTCATGCCCCACTCGACCATGCGCCAGTAGCCCTGCACAAACTGAGAAAACTGAGGACCATTAGGGGACATTTGTACTTTTGATACCAAAGACATGTATTTCATCCTGAAGGTGTTGGTTTCCGTCACGGTGAGCGGTGTGTTTTACGCTCTGCGTTCCCGGAGAAAGTGGTTTAAGCGCAGCCCATATCCACTGCCATTGTGTTATGGGTAGGCAGCTTGCGAAGCAAGAATTTACTTATAGAGACCATAGATGGCATGGTCGACAATCCGGCCATTGAGATTCTCCGCGTTTCCGATTGTGCCTTCAAGAGTAAATCCCAATCGCTCACAAAGGGCACGGCTTTGGGTGTTGCCTTGTGCCGCTGAGATTTCGACTTTTTGCATGCTTAACTCATCAAAGGCAATGGCGACCATGCCAGTCACACAACGGGAGGCAATGCCTTTGCCCTGGAAATCCTTACTCAGCCAGTAACCGATTTCGACCTTTTTCAGCTCGCGGTCAATCGTATTGAAGCTGATATTGCCGACAATATCGCCACGGTAGAGCATGGTACAGGTCATGGATTTACCCTCTGCATAATCCCTCAGCGCACCTTTGATGAAGGTTTCAAAGAACGCTTCGCCATTTGCGTGCTCTGGCCAAGCCAGCCATTGCGATAAGTATTCCCGTTCGCGACACACAATCTGATAGTAGCGTGCAGCAAACGAAGCCTGGATGAGGGCTAAGGACACATTTCCATCTAAGTGGCGCACGAACATGAAATAACTCCATTTAATTTCTACTTCTGCAGAGGAAACTACCACAGCTCACGGTCTTTATCCGTGAGTTGTCCCAAAACTCACGGGCTCAAGAGCGCTTTTTCGGCCGATAAATCATAGATAATTAGACACTTCGATGAGATTCCCATCGGGATCGCGGAAGTAAACAGATTCAATCGCCCCAACGGCACCGGTGCGGGAAACCGGTCCTTCTAAAAGCGCAACATTTTCGGCGGCAAGATGCGCAATCACGTCTTCCAGCGGAGTCGAGGCGATAAAGCATAAATCCGCACTTCCCGGTTGAACGTGTTGTGCGTGAGGTTTGAACTCCTTTCCGCGCTGGTGTAGATTGATTTTCTGTTGGCCAAATACCAGTGCCAACCGCCCTCCCCCAAACCTCACCTCTTCCATACCTAACACCCGCTGATAAAACGCGGAGCTTGCGTTGATATCCGAAACGGTCAATACAAAATGATCTAAATGGCTGATTTTCAATTTCACATTCCTTTTGAATCAAACCGGTAGCTGTCACGCCTTCTTGATGACGCACCTAACACCGGAAAAGGGACACCCGTTCATCGTGCCCGGGCCGTTCACATCCCGAAAATCATATGACAATTTACAGACCCTGTCTGTCGATCACCTTTCGATATTCCCACACCAAAACGCACTAACTTCATACCCCAAAACAACCTGAAGATGTTCGCATTGATGGCTTCTGAATCCTGTATCTTCAGGTTGTTTGGGTATAAACGTTAAATGACTAATTAGAAACACATTCTTATTTTAGATACTTTGCAATTATATGCATACATACAAAAATCCAAGTTATTAGATAATGAGAAAAGAATTAATTTCCTATGAACAGACACAAGAATAGCCACGAAAATTAAATGTTAAATCACAAATAAATCCAAAGAATATTAAACAGTTAATACACTTGCAGAAGAAAGTCACTTTCTAACCATTCATTTTTCCAATCGCTTTAATCGGAATAATCCCTTTTATAGATTGTGGTTTTACTCCCTATAATCCAATCACTGACAAACAAGCTGGACATACAACCAATCAGACGTAAGCAACGACTAAATAAGCATCTGTAAAACAATAAAATAATTTATATGCATGTTTTTGCATTCACAGAAAAACATGCATGGACTCCTGCGCACAAAAAAATAGTCGCAGAAGACAATTATTCTCGAAACGCCTTTAAATAATGCGACGACTACGCACGCCATAAATTTATTAATTCATGAAACAGCGCTTCATGAAAATAATAAAAATCCAGAAAAGCAGATGGCTGGATAAAACGATAAAAGGAGGTACACATGTTTAAACGATCATTATTATCACTCGCACTAACAGGTGCGTTGCTTTCCGCCCCGACAATGGCGATGGAAACCCGAACCAATCAATTCTGGTGGCCTGATCAACTTAATCTCGCACCACTGCGTGATCATGGTCCACAGTCCAACCCTTACGGTGAGGATTTCGATTACACTGCCGCTTTCGAAGCCCTTGACCTCGATGCGGTAAAAAAAGACATCGACACCGTATTAACGACGTCACAACCATGGTGGCCTGCTGACTTTGGCAACTATGGTCCCTTCTTCATCCGTATGGCGTGGCACGCAGCGGGGACATACCGTATTCACGATGGTCGCGGAGGTGCCGGCGGAGGCCAGCAACGCTTTGACCCGCTTAACAGCTGGCCGGATAACGGTAACCTCGACAAAGCACGCCGTCTTCTTTGGCCTGTGAAACAGAAATACGGCGCGGCAATTTCCTGGGGCGATTTGATGGCGCTGACCGGTAACGTTGCGCTGGAAAACATGGGCTTCAAGACATTTGGCTTTGCCGGTGGACGTGAAGACGACTGGGAGCCGGATCTGGTTTACTGGGGACCAGAAGAAGAGATGCTGGCAGACGAGCGCCGTGATGAAAACGGTAACCTGAAAGAGGGGCTTGCCGCCGTCCAAATGGGCCTTATCTACGTCAACCCTGAAGGCCCGGGTGGCGTGCCAGACCCGCTGGCTGCGGCTAAAGATATCCGAATGTCATTCGGCCGCATGGCAATGAATGACGAGGAGATCGTTGCCCTGATCGCTGGCGGACACACCTTTGGTAAAGCGCATGGCGCGCACAAACCGGAAGAGTGTCTGGGTGATGCGCCGGCTGGCGCGGCCATTGAAGAGCAAGGCTTCGGCTGGAAAAACCGCTGCGGCGATGGCTCTGGTAAGGATGCGATCACCAGTGGTCTGGAAGGTGCTTGGACCGTCACCCCAACACAGTGGACGACCAACTATCTCGACAACCTTTTCAATTACAACTGGAAACTTACCACCAGCCCAGCTGGCGCCAAGCAGTGGATTCCGGATAACCCCGCCGCTCAGCAACTGGTGCCGGATGCCCATGACCCAACCAAGCGCCATGCGCCAATCATGTTCACCACGGACATCGCGATAAAAGAGGATCCCAAGTTCCGCGCGATTGCAGAAAGTTTTCGCCAAAATCCGGAAGCGTTTGAACTCGCCTTCGCCAAGGCTTGGTTTAAACTTAACCACCGCGATTTGGGTCCACGTGCCCGCTATATCGGAAACGAAGTGCCGGACGAAGTGCTCATCTGGCAAGACCCTGTACCACCTGCGACCCAACCGCTTATCAATGCCCAACAGGAAGACCAGCTAAAAGCTGCCATTCTGGAAACCGGCTTGAGCGTGCCTGAACTGGTGAAAACCGCCTGGGCATCTGCAGCCAGCTACCGCGGCACAGATATGCGTGGTGGTGCCAACGGCGCACGGGTTGCACTGCAGCCACAAAGCGATTGGGCAGTAAACAACCCAGCGCAACTGGAAAAAGCATTGAAAGCACTGACGCAAGTTCAGCAGCAATTCAATGAAGATTCCAACGGGCCCAAAGTTTCCCTTGCTGATGTGATTGTTCTCGCGGGCAATGCCGGCATCGAAAAAGCAGCGGAAGCTGCCGGTTACGAGGTGGACATCCCGTTTGCCCCGGGTCGTACTGATGCAACGCAGGACATGACAGATGTGGCTTCGTTTGCTGTGTTGGAACCAACAGCCGATGCGTTCAGGAACTATTACGATCCTGAACGTAACTACCGCTCGCCGACAGAAATGCTGGTTGAACGTTCGGACTTGCTGACCCTGACCGTGCCGGAAATGACAGCTTTGATTGGTGGTATGCGTGCA
Organism: Enterovibrio paralichthyis; assembly: GCF_019209835.1. Taxonomy (NCBI): domain Bacteria; kingdom Pseudomonadati; phylum Pseudomonadota; class Gammaproteobacteria; order Vibrionales; family Vibrionaceae; genus Enterovibrio; species Enterovibrio paralichthyis. The sequence continues at coordinate 17,272 of NZ_JAHUTS010000029.1, forward strand.
TTGAATGCCAACAGTGACGGCTCTTCCAACGGGGTGTTTACCGACAATCCCGGTACGCTGAGCAATGACTTCTTTGTGAATCTGCTGGATATGTCTACGGTTTGGGCACCCGCCGAGAATAACCCCGGTTTGTATGTCGGCTATGACCGTGCATCAGGAGACCAAAAGTGGACAGCAACACCGGTGGATCTGATTTTTGGATCCAACGCTGAGCTTCGGGCAATTGCAGAGGTTTACGCCACTGACAATGCAGAAGAGAAGTTCATCAACGACTTTGTGGTCGCCTGGACCAAAGTCATGAACAACGACCGATTTGATCTCAACTAATCCATTAGCGCAACAAGCGTTTTGCACCGCCCTGTGCGGTGCTTTTTTTTTTCGTCTTTCATCCGGAAACCTTCCCCTGTTCAGCGTGTTGCCCTACGCCTTGCTCCATTACAACAGTGTTTTGCAAAAGCACAGGTACTCAGGTTCTCAATGAGGATTAGTCTTAAAGCGTTGTGCTAGGCTGCCTAACCTGCCGTTGTGCAACTTCCAAAGAAACAGAGGTCAACCAATGTGGACAGGAATTAAGAATCTCATTGCCAAGGTATTTCCTATGACTATTTCGATTCATCCCGCCGTCGACCATGGTGTACAAACCACCAGTGTAGACGGGTTTTCAGGCGGAAAACTGACCTGTAAATGCTCTTCCAATCCGGTTGTGGTCAGCGTGTCTGCCCAAACCGCGCACAATCACGTTTGCGGCTGCTCTAAATGCTGGAAACCTGCCGATGCCATCTTTTCTCAAGTGGCAGTTGTCGCCAGGGATAAGCTTTCTGTAGAACAAAATGCGGACAAGCTATCTATTGTCGACGAAAGTGCAGCCATCCAGCGTCATGCCTGTCGGGATTGTGGCGTACACATGTATGGTCGCATAGAAGACAGTAACCACCCATTTTACGGACTCGACTTTATTCATACTGAGCTTTCAAGCGAATCAGGCTGGTCTCCACCGGAGTTTGCCGCCTTTGTGTCGTCCATTATCGAAACCGGTACCCCACCGGATAACATGGATGCCATACGGGCAAGACTCGAAGAGCTTGGACTACCTCCTTACGACTGTCTGTCACCGCCATTGATGGACGCCATTGCCACCCATATTTACAACCAACGTAAAGCGGGCGGCTAAAGAGCAACACCCTCTACTAGTGACTGATTGCCGGTATTCGTACCGGCTTTTTTCATCCCTACCCGGCTTTCCCACTCTTTTCTCCTTTTTAGCTATGCCTAAGCCACTATGCATAGTAAGTCTTTACACACACCGATTGTCACGATAATCAGACAAACACTTGCTCCGCAGTCACATACAGTTGCTGGAACATGTATGGAAAAGAGTGCAATCAATGTGTCAATTTCGCCAACGCTACCCAGAGACGTGGCGCATCGTTTCTGCCCCATTCCGCCTCACTGCCGATGCGTTTTCACGCCTGATGCAGCTTCTCTACCGCTGGCTTCTCAGCTTCCTCGAAACCGGGGAAGTCACCCTTGAGCTTGAATCCATCGGATTTTCACCGGATCAAGCCAAAGCAAAATGGAAAAACGACCGTCAGGGCGTCATCGCCATGGCACAGCGCAACCAGATAAAACTGGAGCAAGCGCTGCGGCTTCGCGATATCAATGGCAATCCCGTTACCCCGGTTAATGAACGGTATGATTTTCACGTCGTGATGGGTAAGGGGTATTTCCCGATCGTGGGCAATCTGTTGATCCCAACCGGTGCGGGCACATTCCGAGGGCAAGGTTGCTATGTCCGGCGTAAAGCGCTGCAGCCTGCATTTAGAGGGGTCACAACCCATCCTACTGCTCTGTGTCCGATTGGCGGCACCCATAACGATGGCATCCACACCCAATGTGGATCCAGCCGGGTATTCGATTTCGCCATCAGCGGCTGCCTGAAAGATCCTGGTGATGGTGGGAATGGGATGATGTTGGGTCACACACCACCGGAGCCGGATGTCGCGGGCAATGCCCAGCCCAATACCGCGCAATACTGGGCAGGCCAAGCCAACAGAATGCCACAAAAACGCTTCGGTGAGCCGCAGGTCTGGTCTGGACTCAAGTCCTTCAAACTGGATAACGGCCATGGTGACAGTGAGATAAAAGTGCCAGCCCGTGGCAGCTACAGCGATTCAAAAGAGGTGTTGCTGGATGACACCATTGACGTACCTTTGGTGCGTTGGGTGCGGGCTTTCGACGGTAACGGAAAAGAAGTCGCCCGCTATGCTAACGCAGGCAAGCAGCTTGATGGCAAACTGGTCGGCATCAACGCTGCAGACAGGCAAACCACCAGCCGTCCACTACCACAGGGCGAAACGCGGGTTTACCATCTTCCTTTTGCCTATTCTGATACCACCACTACCGTCGTTGTACCCGGTGGTCTGCCTGATTCCACAAAATCGGTTGAAGTCTCGTTTTACCATCTGATCGCCCATTGCACCCTGCTTTCCCAGATGACGCCCTTCCTACCGGAAAACTTCTATGCTAACGCCCGCGCCTCCTACAACGAATTTATGAATATCGTGGTGGAGGAAATGCCCTGGAATGGCTTTGTCGGCATCGACGGTGCCTATAACACCCATATCGACCTGATGGCACGGGAAAATGGGCTGGATGGCTGGTATTTTCCCGGTGGCTATGAAGACTACATGCACAACAGTTTTATCGGCTGCGCCTCGGTGAACAATGATGGCTGGGGACTTTACCTTTCCGATCCTGTTCTCGCCAGCCGCTATGCGCCGGACAACAACCGCTGGCCGACGCAGCAAGGTGTGCTGGAAGTACACCGCAAGTGGACATATGTGGCCTCTTCCAACGATCTGGGTAACTTTGACTGTTACGGCAACCGTGGCGGGTCGCTCTATATGGGTGCCAGTGCCAACGCCATGCAAACCGGCAGCATGGAAAACCATTTTGACAGCCACAACATTGACCCCTTCGGCACCTCTGCGCTGAAAGACCGCGCAGACTGGAACCCGCTGCGCTGGACAAGCCTCGTTGTGTTTACCGCCGATTCGCGCCAGAACGACATTGTGATCACCAGTACACCTACAGATTCCCGCCGTGTAACCTACTGCAAGGCGCGTCTGTTCTGGGAAACGCCCTCCCCCACCAATCCCGACAGCAACATATACAGCGGCCTAAGCGGCAACCATTATACCCATCCAAGGCCAGATACCTTTGGTTCGCTGGTCAATGTCCGGCCACCGTCCATTGCCCATCTTCACCTGACGCCTTATGACGAACATGAACGCGCAGCCGGGGATGTCCAGGCCAAACCGGGCGGGCCGGGAGAATTGCAGGGGCTATTTTCCGGAATCCGGACGTTTTTATTCCGCCCCTGGGTTTATGAAATAACGCCAATTAAAAACCATCTACCCCATGGATGGAATGTGGTGTTCTCCGCCAAGGACAAGAACCTGCCGGGTGCTGGAAAGAACGTGACGCTCACCGCCGACGCTTTCGGTATCGCCGGGCAACACAAGGTCGAAACGCTGTATTTTGGTACCCACGTACAGAACATGAAGGGGGTCAGCATTCAACCGGGAAGTGTATTCACCGCCTCTGTCGACATACCCTTACTCAGCAATGCCTTTGAAGACATTGATATGGGCCTGCTCAGTGTTTCTGCCAATTATCTATTTGACGAAGTGAAGAAAACACCGGGCACGCCAGCGCCAAAACTTCCCGCATCATTGCTGGTCATGCCCGCAAGGGTTAGGCTCTGGAAAAATGCATCCGGAGCAGGAAAGTTCTATATTGAAATTCCACTGCTCAATACCGACACCAAAGCGCTGAATTTTTCCAGCACTGCAAACCAACTCCACTACTTCAAAGTAAAAGTGGAAACCGCCGCCGCGGATTCATCGATCTGAACGGCAGACCCATGCCATGCACCGCATACACTTTGGGTATGTATGCGGTGCAAAATGCCGACAGCGCTCAAACATCACTTGGATTTCAAGCGTAGTCCTTACGATTTGTGTCTCATATGTGAGCCAAAATTCCATTCACCAGCTACAGTTACTAAGAAGACGTGGATCTGCCCTCCGACAGCGGCTTCCATTGTTAATAAAAACAACAATTTGTCAGTGGGAAACTTGAAGTAAACGTGCCGTAGAGATGGTTAGCCATGAAAGACACAAAAACCGCGCTAGAAAAAGAAGTGACAGCGCTACGTGCGCAGGTCAACACGCTGACTGACAAACAGACTCAGCTCGAACTGGTGATCAAAAGTACGGGTGTTGGTATTTGGGACTGGTATGTCCAAACAGGCGAAACCATCTTCAACGAGCGCTGGGCTAACATCATCGGCTATACCCTTGACGAACTTTCCCCGGTCAGTATTCAGACTTGGCTGGACTATGCTCACCCCGACGATCTGGTGGAGTCAGAACGTTTACTGAAAGAGCATTGGGCGGGAAAAAGCGACTACTACATTTTTGAATCCCGTATGAAGCACAAAGACGGGCACTGGATTTGGGTGTTAGATACCGGACAGGTCATCGAATGGGAAAGCGAAGGTGTACCCAAACGTATGATTGGCACGCACCTGGACATCACCCAAAAACGTGAAAATATTGAGCAACTCAACATCGCCAATACCCGGCTAAAACAGCTTAGCTATCTCGATTCCCTGCTGAATATCCCGAATCGGCGCGCATACCAGGAAGCGCTTGAGCGTGAGATTTCCCGCGCGAAAAGGGAAAACACCCCTATCTCCATGCTGATGGTCGATGTCGATCACTTCAAGCGCTACAACGACAGCTACGGACACCTGGAAGGTGATAAAGCCCTGGCGCGTGTGGCATGCAACATTCGACAGGCACTGAACCGCGGCACCGATCTGGTCGCCAGATACGGTGGCGAAGAATTTGTTGTTCTGCTTCCCGGCACCCAACTTGAAGGGGCAATCCATATCGCGCAGCAAATCAAACAACAGATTGAAGACGAAAACATAGAGCACAAAGGCTCACCCCATAGTGTGCTGACCGTCAGCATCGGCGTATCGACCGCTGTGGGTAACTTCGACAACCTGTTGCAGCAAGCAGACATGGCAATGTACCGCGCCAAGCAATCTGGCCGTAACTGCTATGAAATCTATCAGGACAATGAGCCGAACAAACAGGTAGGGTAAGCCCCACCCATTCCCAACACCGGATTTGCCTTTAGGACAAGACCATCAATCAGCATTGGGATGCGTAATTCCATACAGAACAAAGTCAGACAGACCCTAGACACTTCCCTCTTCAAACCGGCGGTTTTTAAAATAGAATTCTTTATCGTGATCCCCGATAGGGCGAAGAACCTTACAAGGGTTGCCGACCGCCACGACATTGGCGGGAATGTCTTTGGTGACCACGCTACCTGCGCCAATCACACTGTTTTCGCCAATAGTGATGCCCGGCAGAACAACGGAGTTTGCACCAATCCAAACGTTATTCTCAATGTGGATAGGGATATTGAATTGGGCAACTTTGCGGCGATATTCCGGATCAACAGGATGACCTGCTGTGGCAAGCGTCACGTTGGGCCCAATCATCACATGATCACCGATATAGATATGGGTATCGTCAACCAGGGTCAGGTTGAAGTTGGCATAAACATTCTTGCCAAGGTGAGTGTGCTTTGCCCAGTTCGCATGCAGCGGTGGCTCAATATAACAGTTCTCTCCTACTTCGGCGAAAAGCTCAGTCATCAGTTCCTGGCGACGCGCCACTTCTGTTGGGCGGGTGTGATTGAAGTCATAGAGCTTATCCAGGCACTGTTGCTGTTCAAGCGCAACGGCCTCATCGGTGCAGAAATAAACTTGCTGGCTGTGTAAAAGGTCTTTCGCTGTCATAGTGAGTTCCGGGCTGGCTGAACCTAGTCTGAAGGGATTACCGGCGCATTCAAGCGCCATACAGTATTGTGCACGCTATCAAATCTAACTGACTGAATGATAGTGTTTTATGTGTGCGTTCCTGCACACTTTGCGGATCATATCCAACGCTGGCGAGTGGGTATCAGGGTATAGGAAGGAGAAAAGAATCGGGTGACGGCATAACCATCACCACGAGCGCGTTCAATAACGATGTTGGTAGGTGGGTTATTCGAGCTAAACCTCAACGTAAGCTTTCGCCTTTGCAGAAACCACACCTTGTTTTTCCATCACTTTCTGGCAGATGTATTTTCCGATAGGCATGGCGGATGTTGCTGCCGGTGAAGGCGCATTGCAAACGTGAAGGCTACGGGGACTGTCTGCAAACAAGAAGTCGTGAACCAGTGTACCGTCCTTCAAAACTGCTTGGGCTCGAATACCAGCGGGATACGGTTGCAGGTCTTCCAATTTGATTTTGGGGCAGTATTTGTTCACTTGCTTGAGGTATCCCGGCTTCCACCAGGAGTTCAGAGTCTCACGCAACCCACTTTTCAGGTGTTTTCGAGTGACTTTCCAAAATCCGGAAAAACGCAACATTTCTACCGTGTCTGTGAAACTGAAATTGTATTTTCCATACCCTTCACGCTTCCAGCCCTGTACAGCATTGGGCCCGACGGTTACCGAGCCGTCAATCATCCGGGTAAGGTGGACACCAAGAAACGGAAGCTCGGGATCCGGAATTGGATAAATGAGGTGATTAACAATCTTGTTGTATTTCTCAGGCAGGCGGTAGTACTCGCCACGATAAGGAATAATTTGAAAATCCGTTTTGATCCCCAACATTTTGGTTGTGCGGTCTGCCATTAACCCTGAGCAAGTGATCAAGAATTTCGCGGAAACCTGATATTCCAAGCCATCACCAAGACAGGTGGCGGTGACAGCATCCTCATTTTCGCTCAATGCCGTCACACAGGTTTTCATCGAGATTTCGCCACCCAATGCGGTGAATTCTTCCGCCATTTTTTCGGTGACTTTGCGGTAATTAACAATGCTGGTTGTGTGTACCAACAACGCCCCTATACCGACAATATTGGGTTCCGTCTCTTTCAGTTCCTGCTGGCTTAGCCGTTTAACATCGATGCCATTTTCAGCGCACCGCTGGAGCAGGGCTTCCATGCGTTCAAGTTCCACAGGGTTAGTCGCCACCAGCAGCTTGCCGCAGTTTTCCACTTCAATATCGTGCTTCTTACAGAATGCGATGGTTGCTTCCAGCCCCGCTTTACAGAACTTCGCCTTCAGACTGCCAGGAGCGTAGTAGACACCGGCATGGATAACGCCGCTATTGTGACCGGTCTGGTGGGTTGATAATCCCGCTTCCTTTTCGAGGACTAACACTGTTTTCTCTGGAAACTGCTGCTTCAGTTGCCACGCAGTCGAGATGCCTACAATCCCGCCACCGACAATCACATAGTCGTAAACCTTACTCAAAACTCTCACTCCATAGTGATGAAGAAACTCGCCACGTCCTGCGGCGAGCTATCAAAACGGAAATCATTCTACTCATCAATGTGTAGCAGCAAAGAGTCACCCATTTCCATGTTTTTTTCGTCCATTTTGGTCATAAGGACAAAGTCAGTGCACTCGTTCACATTGGCGTCATCGTTGTTCAATTCCATGCGATGGTGCGCCTACTGCTGAGGCAACTTGATAGTAATAGGCAAATGATACGGCGTTCAGGAGGATTTGGGATTGAAGGGCAAAATAGCAACCGCCCGCTGTTTGCGGGCGGTATATTGAATCGCTAGCTTTCCAGTGTTTGTTGCAACGCCTGCTTCAGCTCATTTTCCGCTTTTTCGATCACTTTCTGTGCCTGTTCACGTTGTGCCCTGCCTTCTTTCACGCGGGACAACGTATTGTTCAGGGTTTCAATGGTTAGCTTGTTCACCGTTTCCAACGATTCAAGATCCAAAATGCCGCGCTGGTAGTTTTCAGCGATCTGCTCCTCCAGTGCTTTCAGCTTTTCTGCATTCTGAACATATTGCTTGTTGGTGTAATCCTTCACTGCACGGGTGACTTTCAGCGCCTTTTCTTTCTCGTAGTTGGAAATAGCGATCAGGAACTGGCGCTTCCAGAGCGGGAAAGTGTTGTGAACGATATCCTGAATATCTTCCATCAGCATTTTGTTCCCTTCCTGGGAAAGGCGGATCTGTGGTGCGGTCTGGATGGCTGCGAGGCGTGTCAGCTCAAGGTTGTGTACCCGCTTTTCCAATCGAGCAACGGCTTGCGTAGCATCACGGTACTTCTGGGCGTCAAGGGCATCGCCACTTTGTTCTGATTGCGCCAGCAGCGAGGGCAGGACTTTCTGGTTCAACTCGTTGAGTTTGTATTTACCTGCTGCAATGTAGCGCTCCAATCCACCCAATAAATCAAGGTTATGGTCGTAAAGGGTATCGAGCTGGTTGATATCATGAGCCAGCTTGACTTCCTGCGCTTCAAGACGGTCTGAAAGTTGTTCCAATTGGCCTTTGACCGAATCGAAACTGGCTGAGAATTTTTTGAATGAGTCAAACATCTCGCCGATCAGGGGAAGTTTGGACAGGAAACTCCCCTGCCCTAAACTGTCAAACTCTGCGCTGTCCATCGAAGACACCATGGCATGCAAGATATCGCCTGCTTCACCGCTGTCACGCACCCGGATCTGGTCAAGTACCTGATCAGAAAAAGCGGTGATTTTTTCCAGTGCATCTTTACCAAAAGTGATAGTGGCCACGGTATCAAACGGATCAAAGCGTTCTGCGATTTCAACAACCTCTGGCGTAACATCCTGGCTCTGAACCTGGTTGTGAGGATTCGTCATGTCAGTCATTGGATCTCCCTATCTCTGTGGAGGTGCATGGCAGGGAAACTTCTGCCATAGCAGCTCAAATTGTTTTGAAAACGCAGAAACAAACCTGCTGTCATCCGTCAGCGTGATATCTTCCTGATTGTTTTTTGATGCGCTTCTTGTCCAGTTGAAGCTGCCATTGATTAACCTACCACCATCAAATATCGCAAACTTATGGTGCATATGGTAAGGCGTCGTATCAATTTTGACCGGTACGCCCTGTTGCGCCAGATAGTCGATATCACTGCCCGCATCATTAAGCTTATCGTTATCTGTTACGATCCGCACCGAAACGCCCCTTTTGTGCGCATCAAGTATCTGTTTTGTCAGGTTGTCATCGGCAATGGTGAACACACAGATATCGATCGTGTTTCTGGCTAGCTTCAGTTGTTCGGTGATCCCCGCGGCGCATGCTCTGCCGGGAGAAAACCAACTGGTTGCGACATCAGCCTTGTTGGAAGAGATGACGTTATCCAACACTTTGATGACACGCTCTAACCAGCGTAACAATGCACCAGCATCTCCCTGATTTGCCAAAGCACGCTGTACCAGTTTGAAGCTGTAGTTGCGTAAAAATGCGCGGTCTTCCTCACTGAGCACGGATTCCGCCAACTCGGACTGGAATTCGCGTCGTTCAGTGTCATCCAACCGGCCGTCTTCCAGAGAGCTTTCCAGCCATAATATCCATTTTTGCCGATCCATCAGCTGTCTCCTTGCTGGCTAAAACGCGAAATATGTTGATTGAGCATCGCGAGTTGTTGCACCACCTGACCAGCCCTGTCTTCCGAATCCCCCATCAACTGCTGTCGCTGATAACCCTCTTTGATGGTCTCCCACCGCGCGCTTTGTTCCGCCGTCATATCACCGCGAAGCTCGGCTAGTTTCAGCAGGTTTTCTTCTGTGCCTGCTGCAAGGGTTTGTGCTTCGCCCTGATAGTGATCCTGAAGCAAGGTATTCAGTTCATTGTCCGTCATCACAGCGGAGATTTTCTCTGCCAGCTTATTCATGTTCCGGTAAGAACCCTGAAGCTTGAATGGCGGCTCGACACGATACTGGTCAGCCGTGGCTGCGGAGCGGATGTATTGCTGATTCACCTTCAGCACGACCTGCTGCGCTGCGATCAGTTTTTGCAGCGTCGTGACAATCTCGTTGGATTCAGTAGCGGAATAGGCATGACTCATCTCACTGAGGGCAATACTCTCGCCGTCTGCCATCCGCACGAAGCGGTAGAGATCATTCAGGTCACGGGTCGCCAGCGGTGCCAGTACGCTGTTGGATGTCAGGGAGTTTTCCACAAAGCTGAGTTCAAACGCCTGCTTCTGATCAGACAACATGTCACCCAGGTTGTAGATATCCGCACGGTTTGCCAGCATGTCCGGAATGCGGAATGCCTCACCACTCTCGGTGTAGGGGTTCCCCGCCATTACCACCGCAAACTTTTTACCGCGCATGTCATAGGTTTTGGTTTTCCCTTTCCAGGTTCCCTCTATACGGCGGGTACCGTCACACAGCGAAATAAATTTCTGCAGGAACTCTGGATGGGTGTGCTGAATATCATCGAGGTAGAGCAATACGTTATTGCCCATCTCAAAAGCCAGATTGATTTTCTCAATTTCACGCGCAGCGTTTTGGTCTGGGGCATCAGCGGGGTCTAGCGACGTCGCCTGATGGCCGATGGACGGGCCATTGATCTTCATAAACACCAAGCCGAGTTTATGGGCGACATATTCAATCAAGGTAGTTTTACCGTAACCCGGTGGCGAGATAAGCAACAGCATCCCCATCAGATCGGTACGTTTTTTATCGCCCAGCGTCCCCATTTGTTTGGCAAAGTTATCCCCGATCAGTGGCAAGTAGCTTTCGCTGATCAGTTTATTGCGCACAAACGAAGTCAATGGACGCGGTTTGAATTCGCTCAAACGGAAATCATCTTTGGCAGAAGCCAACATGTCAGAGCGCTGCTTCAGGTAAGCTTCGTATTGGGGTACAACCACACTGCGGTGATGTTCATTGCGCTGGATAAAGTCATCCAGCACCAGTGTCAGTTGGCCTTTTTCAAGGGCATCATGCTCGCCCAACAAACCATCGACCTTGGCAACCAGCGAGAAATCGACGCTTGCAAGCTTCATATCGGAGAGGGTTTTTACTACCGCCACGACTGCCGCTTCCGAGACAAACGCACTCCCTTTGTCTTTTTGTGCGGTGTATGCCGCAAGCCATTGACGATGGTCAGAAAACGCTGCGTCCAGATCTGTTCCATTTGAACGCCAGCCAAGGCTGCGACGGAACTGGAGGTAATCTTCACATAGTTCCAGCGCATCCTGGCTCACTTCAACCAACGATGAATCCTTGCCCAGCAGGTTAACCAGATAGCTGGCGGCTTCCGTTGAATGCTCACCGCCTAACTGCTCAGCGAGTTGCTGTTGAAGCTGTTGATAGGCGTCTGAAGAGTTCAGATGCGCTTTCAATAACTGGGCATTCACCGCCAGTTGTTTCAAACGCTCAAGCTCGGCCTCGGCCTCTTCCTGCGCCAGCAACCAGAGCAATGCCGCCGCGCGTGCAGACTGGCTGAAACGCAACAAGCCAGCTTGCTGGTATATCGGCAGCACCTTTTCCAAAATCTGCGTGGCATCATTGTCATGGATACCTTTCACATACCCCTCTTTATAGCGAGGGGCTGCAAATTTCTGCACCATGTCTTTTAGGGTCGCGTCGGTACGCGCGTGATAGAGAGCCTCGAGATCCAAGCCATGCTGGCGCTTTTCAGCGTAATAGAGCACCAGATAAGCAAGGTATTCGCCGCGGTAGACTTGCTGGCTTTCTGAAGCAACATCAAGACGGGACAAAGACTGAAGAGCAAGAAATGCCTCGTCTTCAACAGGCTGGTAGAAATCCGTACCCGATATATGGAGCGATAAGTCGCCGCTGTGCTCGACAAGGCTTAAATCAAGGGACTGCTGGTTCACGCTAAACCTGTGCTTACCCAGGCGCAACACCTTACCGCCTTGTTCAAAAATATCCTGATTGTCGCGAAGTGAACGAAGTGACTGATCCTGAAGAGATTTCAGTTTGGCATCGACGCTATCGGCCTTTACGCTGTCTCCCAAATCCCGGATGGTTTGGGAAAGCTGGTGCAATTTGAGCACCATCGCATCGGTTGCAAAGTAGCTATTTAGCCCGGCGACATCATCAAACCGCTCAACCCGCTTTTCAATGCTTGCCATGGTGACATTGGCAGCCTGAAGGAGGTTTTGCACCCGGCGCTGCTGGGCAGCTTTAAGTTGCTGTTTGTGGTTATCTAATGTGGATTGGATCTCATCACGCTTGGCATAAATTTCTGCAAGGAACTGGTCAAAGTCTGCAAAGCGAGATTCCAGCTTATCCAGTTGCCCCACCAGTTTGGCCAACTGGTTGTCGCATTCATCTGGCGTTGTGGCTTGCTCCATCGCACTGCTGACTGATTGGCTAAGCAGCTTAAACTGGGCACTGAATTCCGCTTGCGCTTCTTCACTCTGAAGCCCCTGGGATTTGGCACGCAGCTTGGCCGACACAGTATTTAGCATCGACGACACTTCTGTCGTCATATCCAATATGCGGGTCGCCTGCGTCGGGTCATCCGTTTCAATATCGGTAACTTCTTCTGTCACCAGCTGAAGTTCACTTCTCAGAGTTTCCACCTGCTGTTGCAGGTTTTGGATATCGGCCGTTTTTTCTACGCTTTCCAGTGTTTGTTCAATGGTCTGGATTTGCTGCTTAAAAGGCGTGTAGGCTTTTTCTTCCTGTAATAACGCCAGCAACTGTACGTTCAGGCTGTCCCGTTGCGTCTGTAAATCCGCCTGTAACTGGTCAACACGGGATTCATCAATATAGTGCTGCTGGCGCAGCGCCATCACCGCGCCAACCTGACTTTTAACTTCAGCCAACAGGCTAAGCAAAGTAGCTGCCTGATCTTTCGGCGCCAGTTTTACTTTGCCAACCAGTGTCGCAACAAGGTTTTGTTGCTCTTCAATGCTTTGAGCTGCATGAGTCTGCAAAAGCTGGACTTTGGCAAACTCATCGATAATTTTGTCTGCCGTCCCCATCAACTCGGTAATGGCAGACGCGATACCCAAGGCATAGTCGTGGGATAACCAGGTGTAGTGATCCAGCGTGGTCTGACACTGTTTCAACAACATCTCAAACGCAGCCTGTGTGACTTCTTCCGTTTGTGCCAACTGGCAAATCGACAACACAGAAGACAAAGCCCGGACCAATTCAGCGTTACCCAGATTAAACAAAGGGCTACCGCCATCGGACTGGGCGTTGATTGCCGCGTAATGTTCAGGCGTCGCAAACGGCGTATCCCAAATCCGCAGCGGATGAATGGTCGACGCCTCCGTGTTCTCTGACAGCTGAAAAACCAGAAAGCGACCATCGGGATAGAGACTGTATCCATGGCTTTCCATTGGTGCTGCAAAGCGTTTTTCTATAAGGTTGTAGCTGTAAGTAATGTAGTAGCCTGCGAGGGCATTGAAAAAGACATACAGAATGTCTTCGCCGTTTGGGGACGCTATTTTCTGGAAAAACTTAAGGTCACTGGCAGGAAAATCAAACTGTTTGCTTTCGCCATTTGCCAGTACATAACCGTTGGCAAACAGAACACCATGGTCTTCGGGCAGTGCCTTCGCACTTTGCCTAATGGCATCTGCCCGGGTAACAGACTGGTTCAAGGGGTTGTAGATAAAGTAGCGGCTGTTTTTTTCGCGGTGCGGTTTGACCCGCAGCAGGATTAATTCGCCGACAAAGGCATAGTCAATTTGCGCATCCGCCACGCTTTGGTGTGGATCTTCGACATCCTCACGGTATATCCCCTTACCTTCGGAGGTGTTGTCCTCCACTTTGATGGTCAAATCGCCGCCCACACACTCTACAAATAACTTGTCTCGTATAGAGACGTGGGGATGTTCACCCAACACATGATCGTCACGTGTGGTCGATACCCAGTCAACGTCGTGCTGAATCGCACTTTCAAGGGGCGCATGCCCATAAGAATCCAGATACTCGGCTGAATTCCCACTGAGCTGGAAGCGGAACACTTTACGATCTTCGGGACGGCTACCAATGCGGAAAGCGATGTAGAGAATGCTCTCCTGACGGGAGATTTGCGACAACTTCGCGTCGCGGTAATACGTAAAAAGTTCGGTAAACTCGTGGACAAAACGGCTGTCGCCGAGGAAGCTGGATTCTACCGGCAGAGGCTCTACCCGGAAGGTTCCCTCATTTTCGTGCAGTTGATAAAGCCCAAAAACATCATCCAGTGATGGGGACGCTTTCATTCCTACCTGTACCTGGTAGCCAAACAAAAGCAACTGATTGACCTGCGCCATGTCTATGGGAATACATTTGGCATCAGTCTGTACATTTACTTTGCCAATCAGTTTGAGATCCTGACCGCCAAACACTGACTGTCTTTGCTGGTTGAAGGTTTGCGAAAGCGACTTTAACTGGTTGCCCTGATGGGAAAGGCGGGATTTCAGTACCTCATAGGCGCCACCTTCACTCACCGCTTTTTGTGTCGACTCAGACATGCGAATTCCTGCAGCAAATCCCGCTTCGAGCGAAGCGGGACATTGTGAACGGAGATGAAAAGGTTATGGCGTATCTTTTGGCGATGGTTGCAGTGCACCTTGCAGGTGTTTCAGCACTTCCGTCGCACCGCCCTGTGCGTTTAGCAAGCTGGCTAACGCGACATTGCTCAAATCACCACTTTTCAGATCTGTTTTTTCCAGGATCTCTTTCAAATCTTCCGGCAGGCTGCGCTTGCCATCAACATATTCGGCAACCAGAGGGTTGAGTACTTTCGACTGTTCGAACTTCGCATCAACGGCTGCGGCAGACATAATCGTATGGCGAAGCTGCTCCATACCTTCGCCACCAAACAGGCGGATATCGGCTTTAGACAGCGCTTCAGCCAGGGCTTTCGCATTTTCACTGACCACGGTTTTCTGAGCGTCAATACGCGCCATTTCCAGCTCTTTGACTTGTTGCAGCTGCATCACCCACTTGTCGTGCTCGCGGGTGTGTTCATCGTATTGCTGCGCAGCTTCAAAGCGCGCAGTTTGCGCTTCAGCTTCCGCCAGACCTTTGGCACGCAGTGCCTGCGCTTCGGCTTCACCGGCGCTTTGCAGAGCGAATGCCTGCGCTTCACCAGTTTCTTTAATCGCCTGGGCACGTTCGCGTTCAACTTCCACTTCTGCAAAGCCCGTCGCGCTGATTTGCTCACGCTCAGCCTGCGCCATGCGCTCTTTCGCCGCTGCTTCACGCTCTTTGGCTACGTATTCTGCTTCAGCACGTTTCGTTGTGACGATTTGTTCCGCTTCCGCTTCGCGGGTCTTCACTGCCAGTGCATTTTCAGCATCGCGGGTTCTGACTTTCAGTTCTGCATCGTTTTCAATCAGCAAGCGTTCTGCACGCTCTTTCGCTGCTTCTTTCTCTGCACGGGCAGCCACCAGCAGTTCCAGTTGCGCGGCTTCTGCCGCCGCTTCTGCTTCAACCAGTTTGACGCGCTTTTCACGTGCCACACGTTCGTTGACACGCAGGTTTTCAGTTTCCTCTTCTTCACGGGCGATCTTACGTTCGATCTCCACGCGCTGTGAGCGGGTCTCAGACACTGACTTGAGTGCTTCTTCGACGGTGGTTTCTTTCTGCATTTCGCGCTCAGCGACTTCTGTCGCCGTGCGGACTTTTTCCGTTTCCACTGAGCGGTTTAACTCTTCTTGTTGGATAGCGACCTGACGCTGGTTGGCAATGCGCGTCATTTCCACTTCCATTTCCACGCTTTCACGCTTCTTGGCCACTTCCTCTTCGGTTTCCAGCTTAGCCAGTTGCGTAATGCGTTGGTATTCCTCGCGCTTTTCTGCGGCCAGCGCTTCTTCCTGCGCGTTGATGATGTCAATTTCACGCTGAGTTCGGGCAATGCTTTCTTTTTCCTGCTTATCGAGTTGCAGGCGGTTTGCCTCGGCCTCAACATTTTTCTTTTTAATGGTGGTACGTTCATCCTGACGGATGGCATTCGTTTCAGTGTTTTTCTGCGCGGTGATCGCAGAGATCTTACGGATCCCCTCTACATCGAGGATGTTATCTGGGCTGTGTGCATCCAACGCAGTCTGGTCGACTTTATCGATAACCACGTCATAGATTTTGAAGCCATCCATTTCACTGCCAATCACATCAACCACTGCATCACGGAAAGTACGGCGGTTGGTCAGCAACTCTTCAAATTCAAACTGTTTAACCGCGGTTTTCAGAGCTTCAGAGAATTTAGGCTGGAAGTGTTCTTTCAGGCGCTCAAGGTTTGACGCTTCGTGGGCAGTAAACAGTTTAGCCACGCGGATAATGTCGTCTTCTTCATGGTTGACGCCAATATAAAAATCGACTTTCAGGTCAGCGCGGATATTATCGCGACAATGCAGGCCTTCGTATTCTTCCCCTTCCTGATCTTTGCGACCGCTACGGATCACAGAGATTTTCTTACGGGTGATATCCATATATTCAAACTGATTCACCACCGGCCAGACAAAAGTGCCGGTTAGGGAAGCACGGGTTCGATGAAGGCCGTTCACAATTAGTGCATCACCTTCACCACGGACTTTTTTATACCGTGACGTAATAAAAACAAGCAGCAGCAGGAACACACCTACTGCTACACCAATAAATATCAAGCTTGGTGAAATTTCCATTTTCATCTCCTGATCAAAATCCTTTATTTTTTGGCGACGACGTAGCGGTTCGCCGCTTTGTCTTTGTAGACGATGATGATCTCATCGCCGTAATTGATGGGGGTATCGTCCTGATTAATGGCGTCGAGCAAGAATTCACTGCCTTTGTGCAACACCATCACTTCCCCTCTCTCCGGGGTCACGATACTGCTGTGCACGCGTCCTTTCAGACCAATGAAATCCATTTCTGCGAATGCTTTTTTCTTGTCGAACAGCGGGGTAAGAGGCTTTAACACCCAAGCAGAAATAGCAAGGGCGATGTACGCAACAATGGGAATAGAAACCACGTTGAGGATTAACAGCACCGTTCCTTGAACCCAAGATTGCAGGAAATCTGTAAGGTAAAACGATATGACAGTCGCGCAGAAGAAAGAGACACTCAGCGCCATCATAAGCGGGACTTTGGAGAGCACGGGCGGCAAGAGAAGACCGGAACCCGGAATATCATCAAACTCCAAAATATCAAGATCTGCTGTCAGCCCCTCAACCACGTTGAAAATGAGGTCTAACAACAAGATAAGTAAAAATAAAATGAAAGGAAAAAAGAAAACGTTTGTTGGAAACGCCATTAACGCTTCAAAAAATTCACCTAATGCCATACTGCTTACTTCTGTGTGTAGGGCACTTCGAAGCCCAATATAATTAGAGACAGACTAACCCAAGCCCCCTAACTATAAATAACTCACACTGACTTATAGGAGTCACTTCAAATATCTTTCACTGTAAATTCAACGTTATTGCACGTGTTTATTTATTGATACAGCAAAGATTGACGTAAAAATGAAAGAATATTAGCAATTGCTTTAATTATTAGATATTAGCGGTCATTCCGAATAACGAAGAAGAGGGGCAGTTTATTCCTGCCCCCCAAAATTCCCATTAATCTTGGTACTCATCAGCGAGCACACCCGCTGCCTGTTCAGCAATGGGGTTTAACTCCCCTCCACCCAGCGCCGCAAACAGACTCTCTTTCATTTCGAGTGACCAGAAACGGCGAATGTGGGAAGCCACTTCTTCCACTGTTTCATCCTCACTTCGGCCGTGCACCAGGTTGTCAGCAATTTGGTTAGCCATGGCATACAGCCGCTGATTACGATGCGATTCTCCGTCCATTACTGCTCCTTTTACTCGTTGTCTTGCATCGCAGCAGACAGATACGCCTGTTGCTGTTCATCAAACTCGCGGAACCGGGTCTGCCAGTTCGCCGGTTCTACAGCGACTTTAACCTGCACCGCCGTGACTTTGTATTCAGGACAGTTGGTCGCCCAGTCAGAGTTCTCTGTCGTCACCACATTGGTGCCAGATACTGGGTGGTGGAAGGTGGTGTAAACGACGCCCGGTTGCATGCGGTTGCTGATTTTAGCAGGCAGAGTCACTTCCCCCGCCCGGCTGGCCACCCGCACCGGCGTACCATCGGTAATACCGCGGTCTTCTGCATCAAGAGGGTGAATTTCAAGTACGTCCTCTTTATGCCAATGGGTATTGTCTGTACGCCGCGTCTGGGCACCGACGTTGTATTGGGTAAGGATACGTCCGGTTGTCAGCAGCAGCGGGAAGCGTTTATTGACTTTCTCTTCTGTCGCCACATATTCAGTCACCACAAAGCTGCCTTTGCCCTTCACAAAGCTACCGATGTGCATGGTTGGCGTACCTTCAGGTGCCTCGTCATTACACGGCCACTGGATAGAGCCGAGCCGATCGAGCTTTTCGTAACTCACGCCATGGAAGGTTGGCGTCAGCCTTGCGATTTCATCCATGATCTCTGATGGGTGGCTGTAGTTCATCTCAAAGCCAAGGGCATTGGAAAGTGCCATAGTGCCTTCCCAGTCGGCTTTGCCTGAAAGCGGTGCCATCACTTTACGCACAGGCGATATGCGCCGTTCAGCGTTGGTAAACGTGCCGTCTTTCTCAAGGAAAGTCGCACCCGGCAGGAACACATGGGCGAACTTGGCGGTTTCATTGAGGAAAATGTCCTGAACCACCAAACACTCCAAGGCAGAAAGGGCTACTTCAACATGCTGGGTATTAGGGTCAGATTGCGCAATGTCTTCACCCTGCACATACAGCCCTTTGAAACGGCCAGCAATCGCTGCATCAAACATATTGGGAATGCGAAGCCCCGGCTCGTTATCAATCGGCACGCCCCATTCCCCTTCAAACAGTGCCCGCACTTCAGGGTCTGACACATGGCGGTAGCCGGGCAGTTCGTGAGGGAAAGAACCCATATCGCAACTGCCCTGGACATTGTTCTGCCCGCGGAGCGGATTCACCCCAACCCCTTCGCGTCCGATATTGCCAGTCGCCATAGCAAGGTTGGCAATCGCCATGACCGATGAACTGCCCTGGCTGTGTTCGGTGACACCTAAGCCGTAGTAAATTGCGCCATTTCCCGCTTTGGCATAAAGCCGCGCTGCTTCGCGGATAATCAAAGCAGGCACACCTGTCGCCCCCTCCATTGTCTCAGGTGAATGATGGGATTCAGCAATAAATTCGCGCCATTTTTTGTACGCGCCAGTGTCGCAGCGTTCTTCAATAAATGCGGAGTCTTCCAGCCCTTCATTGATGATGACATGCGCCAGCGCATTCAACACCGCCACATTGGTGCCGGGGCGAAGCTGGAGGTGATATTGCGCTCGTACATGGGGCGCATTGACGATATCTATTTCACGCGGGTCAATCACAATCAGCTTTGCGCCATTGCGTAAGCGCCGTTTCAGCTGTGACGCAAACACGGGGTGACCATCGGTGGGATTGGCACCAATCACTATCACCACATCGGCTTTTTGCACCGACTCAAACGTCTGGGTGCCCGCCGATTCTCCCAGCGTGGTTTTCAGCCCATAGCCAGTCGGTGAGTGGCAAACCCGCGCACAGGTATCCACGTTATTGGTGCCAAACCCTGCGCGAACCAGTTTTTGCACCAGATAGGTTTCTTCATTGGTGCAGCGGGACGAAGTAATACCACCAAGCGCATTGGCACCGTATTTTTCCCCAATCCCTTTCAGCTTTTGTGCGGCAAAGGCGATAGCTTCATCCCAGCTCACTTTACGCCAGGGTTCATCAATCGAATCACGGATCATCGGGTCGATAACCCTGTCTTTGTGAGTGGCATACCCAAACGCAAAACGACCTTTAACACAGGAGTGCCCTTGGTTTGCTTTACCGTCTTTGTTCGGCACCATGCGGATCAACTGATCACCGCGCATTTCTGCACGGAACGAACAGCCCACGCCGCAATAGGCGCAAGTTGTAATACGGTAATGGCTGGGTGTGCCGTATTCAATCACGCTGTTTTCAGTCAGCGCAGCGGTTGGACACGCCTGAACACAGGCACCACAGGAGACGCACTCTGAGGACATAAAGTCGGTATCACCGGCGACAATGCGTGACTCGAAACCGCGGGACTGCACCGTCAACGCATGCTGTCCCTGAATTTCTTCACACGCCCGCACACATCGTGAGCAGACAATGCATTTGCTGGTATCGAAGGTGAAGTAAGGGTTGGAGCTATCTTTGTCTGCGCCTAGGTGGTTGTTGCCTTCAAAGCCATAACGCACATCGCGGAGCCCAACAGCACCCGCCATATCTTGCAATTCACAGTCGCCATTCACGGCGCAGGTGAGGCAATCCAGCGGGTGGTCAGAAATATATAGCTCCATTACGTTACGTCGTAACTTTCTTAACGCTTCGTTCTGGGTGGTGACCACCATGCCCTCTGCAATCGGCGTGGTGCAAGCGGCAGGTTTTCCGCGCATGCCTTCAATTTCAACCACACACATGCGGCATGACCCAAATGCTTCCAGCGAGTCCGTTGCACACAGCTTGGGGATTTGAATATTCAGCATGGAAGCAGCATGCATCACTGACGTGCCTTCCGGTGCTGTCACCGGCCAGCCGTCAATGGATAGGGTCACTTGCTTAAGGTTTTCCCCGGTTACTGCCGGGGTGCCAAAATCTTTGCTGTCCTGCTCAATGGGAATATAAAACTCAACCATTGCTCTCTCCTTGACGGGGTTCCGTCATTTATCCGAATCAACAGATCCGTCGTTCAGTCCGAAATCTGCCGCGAAGTATTTCAACGCACTTTTCACCGGTGCAGGCGTCATTCCGCCCATGGCGCACAACGAGCCAAGCTCCATGGTGTCGCACAAATCCACCAGCAATGCATGGTTAGCCTCTTTGGCCTCGCCTTCAGAGGCCGTCAGGCGATCAATCACTTCCACACCGCGCACTGACCCAATCCGACACGGCGTGCATTTACCGCACGACTCAATCTCACAAAACTCCATGGCAAAGCGTGCCATCTGGCTCATATCGGTTTGATCATCAAACGCCACCATGCCACCGTGTCCGAGCATTGCGCCGCGCGACGCCAGATGCTCGTAATCCAGATCAGTGTCCCATTCCTGCTCGGGCAAGTAGGCGGCTAGCGGGCCACCAATTTGCACCGCTTTCAGCGGCCTTCCGGTACGGCTACCGCCACCAAAGTCATAAAGTAACTCGCGGACAGTCACGCCAAACGCCAGCTCAAACAGACCGGGGCGCTGTATGTTGCCTGCCAGTTGGATAGGCAAGGTGCCAAGTGAGCGTCCCTGACCGAAATCACGGTAATAGTCCGCGCCTTTGGCAAGGATGATGGGCACAGAAGCCAGTGAAATCACATTATTGATGACGGTCGGTTTGCCGAATAACCCCTCAATCGCCGGCAGTGGTGGCTTGTTTCGTACCAATCCCCGCTTGCCTTCCAGACTTTCCATCAAGGACGTTTCCTCGCCACAGATGTAAGCGCCGGCTCCCATACGGAGTTCAAGGTGGAAGGACTTACGGCTGCCACAAATGTTGTCGCCGAGGTAACCGGCTTTGTAGGCATTTTCAATGGCCTGAGTAAAGATCTTGCAGGCATTGGGGTATTCAGAGCGGGTATAGACATAGCCTTGCGTGGCGCCCACCGCCAGCGCGCAAATGATCATGCCTTCAATCAGTGTGAATGGGTCGCCTTCCATTAACATGCGGTCAGCAAAAGTGCCGGAATCCCCTTCATCGGCATTACAAATCACGTATTTTTGCCCAGGGGGCTGATCCGCAACGGTTTGCCATTTGATGCCGGTAGGAAAAGCCGCACCACCACGACCACGGAGACCGGACGCTTTCACTTCGTCCAGGATCATCTGTTGCGGCATATTCAGGGCTTTGTTCAGCCCGATAAAGCCACCTTTGCTGCGGTAGTCTTCCACATCCAGCGGGTCGACATAGCCTACACGCTCAAACGTCAGGCGCTGCTGACGCTTAAGCCAATCAATTTCTTTGGTCAATCCCAAACAGAGCGGATGCTCCGTCGCAACACTTCCTTCTTCATCCGGGGCAAAGAAACGAAGTGCAAGCAGCGAATCTACGTCATCTTCGAACACGGGGCCGAAGGCGATACGCCCCTGTGCAGATTCCACCTCCACCATAGGCTCGAGCCAAAACAGGCCATGGGAGCCGTTGCGAACAATAGTGATCTCTTCGCCGCAGGAGACGGCGCTTTGCTCAAGGTGTTTGACGACTTTATCCGCTCCCCGAGAAACAGCAGAGGAGTCCAGCGGTACATAAATACGATAACTCATGGCGCTTTTACCTCTATCACCTGCGTCAGCAGCGAATTAACCAGATTGTCGAACTCTTCATCATTCATCTCGCCATAGATCTCATCCCCCACCCGGACACAGGGTGAGTACATGCAATTACCGAGGCAATAAACAGGTTCCAGCGTGAAGTTGTTGTCTTTGGTGGTTTCATGAAAGCCAATGCCCAAACGGGAGCAGGCGTGTTTTTCCAGCGCGCGTGACCCCATTGACTGGCACGACTCGGCGCGGCAAATCTGGATAACATGGCCGCCCGGAGCTTGATGGCGAAACTCATGATAAAAGCTGATCACGCCATGCACATCCGCATTGGAGAGATTCAGCCCCTGAGCGATAAGGCTCACGGCGGCAGGTGGGACATAACTGAGCTTGCGCTGAATAAAATGCAGCACAGGCAACAGTGCGCCGGGTTTTGCTTTAAGCGCGTTCAAGGCTTCCGTGACTACCGCGCGCTCCTCCTCCGTCAACACACTGCGTTGCGTTGCGTTTTCCATTGGCATTCCTTGCTGCGAGACATGTCTTTCTAGTGTAGTGGCTAACTCCCCCCTTCCTGTTCACGATATGAGACCTCTCTGGCCTGTTTTGCGACCTTTACTGAAACACCAAGCCAAAAATTTCTGCTTAGCTTTCAACCAGTTTTCCGCGAAGCGTTCACAGTTTTGGCCGATTGTTACACGGTGAAAATTGACTCTTTCCTTACCAGCATCAAACTGAATGGTATCCACCGGGCGAAAGCGCCGCTTTTCCAACAAAATAGGTCTCCCCATGCTGAACCCCTATCTCGACATTCACCCCGATGTCCAAACCGCACTCAATGAAGGGCGACCAGTCGTTGCGCTGGAGTCCACCATCATTTCCCATGGCATGCCCTACCCGGAGAACGTACAAACCGCCCTTCGTGTCGAACAGGCTGTGCGTGAAAACGGTGCGGTACCTGCCACTATTGCCATTTTGAAAGGGCGATTGAAAGTGGGGCTTAGCCGGGAAGAAATCGCGTATCTGGGTCAACAGGGGCAATCGGCAGTAAAGACCAGTCGCCGTGACATTCCTTTTATTGTTGCAACCCAAGGCGATGGTGCGACGACAGTGGCATCAACCATGATCCTCGCCAACATGGCGGGTATCCGTATTTTCGCAACGGGCGGTATCGGTGGCGTTCACCGGGGCGCTGAAACCAGTTTCGATATTTCCGCAGATCTACAGGAGTTGGCACATACCAAAGTCGCGGTGGTTTGCGCAGGCATAAAGTCGATCCTGGATTTGGGGCTGACACTCGAATACCTTGAAACCCAAGGAGTGCCGGTGGTGGGGTACCAGACATCAACACTTCCTGCCTTTTACAGCCGTGAGAGTGCGTTTGGGGTTGACTACAAACTGGATACGCCAGAACAAATCGCCACCGCCCTTGATGCAAAATGGAAAATGGCCTTGGAAGGCGGCGCTGTGATTGCCAACCCAATTCCTGGCAGTTATTCACTGCCCGCCGGTGATATTGAATATGTCATCCGATCCGCGTTGAAAGAAATGGAGAAAGAAGGGATCACCGGGAAAGCATCTACCCCGTTTTTGCTGGCGAAAGTGGCAGAGATGACAGAAGGCAATAGCCTGAAAGCCAACATTGCACTGATCCTGAACAATGCTGCGCTGGCGGCAAAAATTGCCGTCGCTTACGCCCAATTACAGCGCAGGCGCTAGTTACACCTCTAAACATTTCCCACGCAATAGAAAAACGCCCAGCCGTCAGTTTGGTAAGGTTGGCGGGCGTTTTTGTCTTAATTGAGAGCAATTCTGTCCCAGCAGATAAAAATACACCGTCCGAAATTTTACTTTTTGTTAACACTATCCTACGCAGAAAAGAGAGGCCACATTCGTGTCGCATAAAAATCTCTACGAGTTGTAACGATTCCGAACAAGGAAGCTCAGGATATCATCCAACAAAGGGGAACCAGACATGGGCTCAGTATCCTCAATTCGCAAACCCTACCACATCGGTTTTTACCTCTGTGACAGCTTCACCATGCTTTCCATGGCATCGGCTGTCGAAGTTCTGCGTATGGCGAACCAACTTTCAGGCGAAACCCTGTACCGCTGGTATACCCTGAGCGACGAAGGTACCGCCGTATCTGCCAGTGATTCATTAACCATCAGCGTGGATGAAGCCATTCCCACCCAGTTGCCGCTGGATGCGGTGATCGTGTGCGGTGGTATTGATATCGAAAAACACTGTTCACAAAAGCTGCTCAGTTGGCTGGGTAAGATGGACAAAAAACATTGCACGCTGGGCGCCATTTGCACCGGCAGTTATGCATTGGCAAAAGCCGGTGTAATGCAAAACAAAGCCTGCTCTATTCACTGGGAAAACCTGGCGGGCTTCCAGGAAGCCTTTCCTTACGTCCGTGTCAGCAACAAGCTGTTCTCAATTGATGAGAAACGGCTTACCAGTGCAGGCGGGACAGCACCGATGGATCTGATGCTTACAGTGGTTGCAAAAGAGCACGGCAATAAACTGAGCGCAGCCATTTCTGAAATGTTTATGTGTGAGAGGGTCAGGAACAGTGAAGATGTTCAGAAGATCCCGTTGCGTAACCTGATTGGCAATGCGCAGCCTAAACTGCTTGAAACAGTTGCCTTGATGGAAGCAAACCTGGAAGAGCCCTTCTGCATCGATGAACTGGCAGGCCTGGTGCAGTTGTCGCGCCGCCAACTGGAGCGGCTGTTCCAGCGCCATATCCAGTGCTCACCCTCGCGGTACTATCTCCATCTGCGCCTGAGCCGGGCAAGACAGTTGTTAATCCAAACCACACTTTCAATCATTGAAATATCCATTGCCTGTGGTTTTGTCTCTACGCCGCACTTCTCGAAATGCTACAGGGACTACTTTGGCATTCCGCCCCGGGAAGAGCGTCTTGGTCTTCGTCCTTCCCAGCCAGCTGAGATTAATGAAATTCCAGCGATCCTCGATAGCGGTCAAATTGCCATCTAACAGATCCAGCCTCTTGTTTGCCCGATGCTTATCGGGCAAACGCCTTTCCCCCGTATCTTTCATTTGCTGTTCAATTTTCAACCAACCCTCTCATTTGAACCTGTCCCTGCCGAAGAGTTGGACACCCCCAATGACCCAATAGGAAGCATGGCGCATAAAGTAAGTCCGCATCAGGGCTGCTTATTTTCGCCGGAAACAAAGCGGTGACTGTCCCAGCCTATACAGCCAAGTGCGTGTATTTTTTAACCAAAAAGCCGTTTTACAAGATGTCATTTGTATTAATCCAATGTTACCCAGAGGGTTATCCACCGTTTCTGTGGGTAACTTTCTTTGTGGCGCGTAATATATTGAAGGGGAGGCATCTTTTAAGGCTGTGTGTAACTCATGTGATCTAAGCCAAGGAATTACCGCAGACTTTTCTTTGTCATCTCAATGACATATAGACTGCCCAATTCCACGTGCATGGCAAACGTTTGCGCTATGAGCGTGGTTTTAGTGAACCTTCGTCAGCCATACAGCGCAAAAGCGACCAAACTGTGGGAAACCTCCTATGATTCTTTCCTCCCCGTACTCACTAAACTGGATAGATACAAACTCCCCTTTCTATCAACAAGCACTGTCTCTGCGGTATCAGTTATTTTTTGCCGAGCATGGATTATCAAAACAAATCCTGTTCGATGCGCAAGAACTGCACAGTTCACACTTGGCGGCGATCTGCCAAAACACCCTGGTAGCCTATGGAAGGTTGAGCGAGATTGGGAACAATACAACACAGATATCCCAAATGGTTGTGTGTCCGAAGCACCAGCGGCGAGGACTTGGGTCTGCCATTGTGGGTGGATTAGTGGAGGAAGCGAGAGTGTTGGGCGCAACAAAGATCGTGCTAAACGCGAGAGTAGATGCAATGCCGCTCTATAAAAAGTGCGGCTTTACTCCTGAAGGGGAAATATACCCCTCCCAAACAACGGGAGTGCAACATATAAAAATGGAATTAAATATACCCAAACAACCTGAAGATGCATGATTCAGGTTGTTTGGGTATATAACAAAGGGCTGAATAATCAGCCCTTCGTTTAACGCAACACAACAAATATTAAATTAATTAAGCAACAACTTCTTCTTTGTGCTCAATAGAAGCAGATGATGAAGTTCCACCGTTAATCGCAATTGAACGAGGTTTCATCGCTTCTGGAATCACTTTCAACAGTTTAATAGTCAGCAGACCATTTTCAAGATCTGCACCCGTGACTTCAATATAATCCGCCAGGTTAAACTTACGCTCAAAAGTACGGTTCGCAATGCCTTGGTACAGGTAGTTGCGATCTTCTGCTTTTGCCTTCTCACCACGGATAGTCAGTACACCACGTTCAACATTGATGTTGAGCTCTTCCTGGGTGAAGCCTGCTACCGCAAGGGTAATGGCGTATTTGTTGTCTTCGAGAGACTCGATATTGTACGGAGGGTAACCCGCAGCGGCACTCTCTGCACGAAACGCGTTATCCAGCAATGACGCGAAGCGGTCAAAACCGATGCTGTTACGGTACAGTGGTGTCAAATCGATAGTTTTCATCATATATCCTCCAAAGAAGCGATATTCATTAAATAAACATTGTGATCAGATTGCTCGAATATCGACACAACCCTTACCCCACTATATTTGGTGTTCAGCAAAGTGACTTTCAAGGGGATAAACAAAAAAAATTTAAAGTTCTTTATAAATGACTGATGGAAAAAGAATTATTTCCCACCTTAAAACAGAAGAAACAATTTATTTACAATTAAATGTAAAAGGATCTTATGGGGATGACTTTCGCCATTTCAAGGTGAAGCTACTTTTATATTTATCTTTGATGAAACTTTATCGTCATGGACTGTTTTTTCCGCCTTATTCCCGAAACGGTAAAGGCATGACTCCAGACACAGATTTTGAACCGTATGCTTGGAATCGAGGTTGAGGCAATTGAGTTCTGCGGCACAAAGCTGTCCTTTCATAAACAGGCGGCATAGTGTCTCTTCGCTGATCTCGACCTGTACTTTTTTCATCTCTTCATCCATTTCCGTGGGTTTTGCCAGCGCCTCTTGCCTTAAATCTAAATGATAATTACTCTCACTTCAATTGAGAAACCTTGTCTCCCTGAAATTTACAGTGCAAATCGACGGTATTTGACGCGACAAGTTGAGTGGTATTTGGGGTAGTGAGAAAAGAAAAACCCGCTTGAACAGCGGGTTTCTTTGCCGTGGAACGTGGTGATCATTTGATGGCGGTACAGAAACTCACATCCGCATGATGGGTTTGCGGGTCAAAGCTGTGATAAAGCTCGAAACAAGGTCTGTCATCAGACTCAATCCCCATTTCAATTACCTTGCCCATTAAATCATCCCACGCCTTAGGATATTGGCTAAAGTCGGTGATTTGCTGGCGCATCACCGCATATTCACCACCAGGGAAGTCCTGTAACTCAATCCCCGCAGGTACTTCGGTGTTTTCAGGTACCATCAGGCAAATATCAGTACGGCACTTTTCGTTCGGCGTAATTTCTGGATTGTCGTGATAAATAAAAATGCAGGTGTTACCTGCCAACCCCTTCATGCCTGCCCATTGATAAAGTTTGCCTGCCGGTTCTTCGTAGCCGACGCCATAAGGCCCTGTCACACGAATATACGCGAGTTTAGTGGGTTCAAAGCGTTGCGTTTCCATTGTTCTGCTCCATGTTGAACTGTCAAAGCCAGTATATGGTTCTGACTCCCCCGCTTCGTTTCCAATCTTGCGCAGCGTGTGTCCAATCTTGCTTTTTCGGGTCAATTCAGAAAATTCCTGATAGTTTGAGCAATCCCGGAAAGCTGTCGGGGTGACACCAAAATGCTGTTGAAACGCCTTTGCCAAGCTCTGGGAAGAGGAAAACCCAAAATCCAGCGCAATATTCAGCACTGGCTGTTTGGATTTGAACAGTTCATCAGCCGCAGCCTGCAAGCGCAAACGCCGGATAAAATCCGCCAGTGTTTCCCCTTGCACTGCTTTAAAGGTGCGATGGAAATGATAGGGCGAAAGATTCGCCAGTGCCGCGACCTCTGGCAGGTTCAGTGGCTCGTTGTAGTGCTTTTCCAGATAGCGGATAACCGGTAACAAGCGCTGGTGATAATCAACTTTCATAGCAAACGACACATTAATTCAGACCTCACATAGCCTAGCCCATCGCGATCGCTGTGCAATTCCTATACAGAAAACTTGGGACTTATCCCCTACCCTGCGGCGCCCTCTGTTCAACTCTTCGCCAACACTGCCATGTTGCCAGGCCATTCGTGGCGACAGACGAGACAAGGCTCACCAAACCCGATGAATTTGCTTTGGCGCACAAAGGCTTGGGTTATAGTGGGGTCGATTTTTGTTAAAGACAGTAGATAGCAATGAGTTTTGAGCAACAACTAGATCGCGCCCACCAACTCCTGCTGGAAAAAGGCTTTCTGGCGGGCTCCATCAGCCCAATTATTTACCGCATCGCTCGCAAAGCGGGGCTGAAAGTCCCACCACCACAGTTCTGTGGATTCAGCACTAACGTACTCTTGGGAACAGTGTGGTTTGGCACATTGTGGGGTGTCATTATGTGGTTCATGCAGTGGCAGAGCCTTGGTGTTTCGCTCCTTTACGCCTTCAATGCATCATCCATTACCGGCCTGTTCTTCGGTTTGATGATGGCGAGCTGGTACAAACTTTCAGCCAAGCGCAAAAATCTGCCATCGTGGCACTCCTTTTTGGGCTGACGGTTCAGTCTGGTCTGTTACCTGCGTATACTTCGGGGGAAATGCGGGTGACAGACCAGCTATATCGTAAAACTCGTTTTAACTACTGCTTCGCTTCCATTTCTTCTTTCAGATGGTTCAAACCAGCCTGATACAGACCTGTCACGCCTTTCACTGCCGCTTCATCAGTCAGGTATTCCGGTGGATTACTTTCCGGAAAGCCACGATAAAAATTGCCGCTCCAGGTGACTTCACTGTCATTCGCGCCGTTTGCCACCACAGAAATGGTTGAGCTGTAGTGGGTAACAGGCAGCAGGTCGACGTTTTCTTTGGTAATGCGGTATTGCAGGGTCATCTTCTCCTGATCAATGCTGGTCAGCTCTTCTGTCACCGACGCCTCATCAACATACAGTTTCCTCACCGCGCCCGGTTGGTTGGCTTCGCCCGACACCCGTTCATTTTTGGTGATCCCCGGGATCCAGGCATCTGTCCCATCAAACCCGATCACACGTTTCCACACCTGTTCTGCCGGTGCAGCAATATTGACCTTCTCTGTCACGGACAGCTCTTCCAAACCGTCCAGCGCCAAAGCCGGGATAGACAGTAACATCGCGCCAATCACGGCACCTGAACGAAGTAAGCTTTTCATTGTTGTCATCCTTTCTTTTCGAACATCAATCGGCAAGCGCATGCATTGGAGGCCAGCCATCCATTTCAAACAGCCCTATGAAACTAGCTGAGATGACGGGGTGACAGATGACAGAAACATGGGAAACAACAATGACAAAAGGAGAGTAAAAACACCTTTGCTGTACTGCACAGCAAAGGTGTGGGATCAGTCTTCGAGACCGCGCATTTTTGCGCTGCGCCGACGCAGGTATTCAAGGGTTGTAAGTAGGGCAATCGAAAGCACCACCAGCAAGGTTGCCGCAGCAAGTATGGTGGGGCTGATCTCTTCACGTATCCCAGACCACATTTGTATTGGCAACGTCGTTTGCTCTGGGCCGGCGATAAACAGCACTACCACCACTTCATCGAATGAAGTGATAAACGCAAACAGGGCACCGGAAATTACGCCCGGCGTTACCAGTGGCAAGACGACCTTGAAAAAAGTTTGCACTGGATTGGCACCCAGGCTGGCTGACGCCCGAGTCAGTGAATGGTCAAAACCGCTCAATGTGGCGGTCACCGTGATCACGACAAACGGAATCCCCAACGCAGTATGAGCCAGAATCACCCCGATGTAGGTCTGGGTGAGCTGAAACCGCGAAAAGAAAAAGAACATCGCTGCCGCAGAGATGATCAAAGGCACAATCATGGGTGAAATGAGGATTGCCATCACCACGTCTTTATACGGCATGTAACGGCTGGAAAGACCCAGTGCAGCCACCGTTCCCAGCACGGTTGCCAAAATGGTGGAGGCAATTGCCACAATCACACTGTTTTTCACCGCTTTTTGCCAGGCGTCTGAGGTAAAGAAATCGTCATACCATCGAAGGGAAAATCCCTCTGGGTCAAAACTCAACATTTCAGGTGTGAAAGTAAAGTAGGGCTCAGCGTTAAAACTCAGCGGAATAATCACCAGTAGCGGCCCGATAAGAAACAGGAATATCGCCGCACAGATGACCCGGAAAGCCACGTACCAGACTTTTTCTCCCGTCGTTGCACATTCAGGTAATGCCATTGTGCCTCCCTAGCCCAGTTTCACGTTGTCGACGCCAATCAGGCGGTTGTAAAGCCAGTACAGCAAGATCACGACAATCAGCAGGATCGAGGCAATGGCAGCAGCAAGCCCCCAGTTCAGTGAGGTTTGCATGTGATAAGCGATAAAGTTGGTAATGAATGTACCGGTTTGCCCACCCACCAAAGCAGGGGTGATGTAGTAACCAATGGAAAGGATAAACACCAGAATCGACCCTGCGCCAATGCCCGGCAGGGTTTGCGGGAAGTAAACCCGGGTGAATGCCATAAACTGCGTCGCACCCATCGAGCGGGCGGCACGGACATAGCTTGGGGATATGGTTTTCATTACCGAATAAAGCGGCAGGATCATAAACGGTAGCAGAATATGGGTCATCGCCACCAGGGTTCCTGTCTGGTTGTAAATCATCTGGATGCGGTTGTCGTCATCCAACATGCCCACCCCGACCATCATGTCGTTAAGCACCCCCTGTTGCTGCAGTATCGCAATCCAGGTTGCTGTGCGCACAAGAAGCGAAGTCCAGAAAGGCAGCAAGACGAGGATCATTAACAGGTTGGCTTGCTTGGCAGGCAGGTTCGCTAGCAGATAGGCGACCGGATAACCGAGGAGCAAACACAGGAACGTAATGGATACGCTCATGTAAACGGTTCGCCAGAACAGTGAGTTGTAGATTTGCAGGTATTCGGGCTGGGCAACAATGCTACCGTCTGCATCATATTTCAAATCGACGGCATTCAGGTAATACGACAAGGTGTATGGTGACGATTCACGCTGGATCAACGCCCAGACACTGGGATCCATCCAACGCTTGTCGACTTTTGCCATCTGTTCTTTAAACGGAGCTTCTGTGATGCGTTTTGATTTGCGCGCTGATTTCATGATCAGTGAGCGCATACCCGATTTGGCATAGTTCAACCGGGAAGCAACCTTACCGATGTTTCGCGCCTCTGCGCCTGTGCGCAAATCAACCACCAAAGCCGCGTAGACTTCTTCATCCGGCAGCCCTTCCCCATTCCAGCTTTCCAGTGCGGATTTGGTATTGGGCAAATACGTGGAGACTTCCGGGTTTTCAACGCTGCGCTGCAGCATGTCGACAATTGGCAGGACAAACGCGACCAACAAGAAGATCAACAACGGCGCAACCAGAAGGAATGCTTTGATTTTATTGCGACGGATTGAGCGCTGCTGACTGACCCGCAGCGAAACGCCATCTGCGGTTTTGATTTCGTTAGCCGGACTTCCTTGCACCAAACTCTCCTACTCTACGTCTTAAGCTTTGCTTGAATTGCTTGGCGGGATGCGCCGAAGGCACAGCCCGCCATCGGTGTCAATTTACTGTGCCAACCACGCATTGAAACGTTGTGCCAGCTCGTCACCGTTATCCGCCCAGAACTCATCGTCTTTCGGGATCGCAGTGGCGAAGTTAGGCCCATAGGTCGGCATGTGTGGCTTCATATCGATACCGGTATCAGCATGGGTTGTTACCATACCAGCCGAAGAGTTACGCGCAGGGCCGTAAGAGATATACTTGGCCTGATCAGCAAGACGCTGTGGGTCAGTAGCAAAGCGCAGGTAGTCTTTCACTTTCGCCATTTTGCCTTTTGGCACAACCCAACCATCAAGCTCAAACACCTGACCATCCCAAATGATATCGAAAGGTTGGTCTTCGTTTACGGCAGCATTGAAAATTCGGCCGTTGTACGCAGAGGCAAAAGCCACCTCTTTATCCGCCAGCAATTGTGGCGGCTGCGCACCTTCTTCCCACCAAATGACAGAGTCTTTGATGGTATCGAGTTTTTTGAACGCACGCTGCACACCTTCTTCCGTGCCAAGCACGTTGTAAACTTCCGACGCAGGCACACCATCGGCGATCAGTGCCCATTCCAGATTATTGATGGGTTTTTTCTGCAATGAACGCTTGCCCGGGAAGTTCTTCAGGTCAAAAACATCCTGAATTTTGGTGGGTGCCTTATCGAACATCTCTTTGTTGTACGCCACAATGTTGGAGTACACGATGGAAGGAACAAAGCACTCGCTGAGAGAACCCGCAAGGAAATCTTTGGTTGCTGGGGTGCCATCCGGTGCCGGTGCCAGCAGGGCATCATGGTCCAGTGGCTCCGCCAAACCTTCATCACAGGCCACGATGGCGTCGGAAGGCAGAATATCAACCAGATCCCAGGTCACATTGCCTGATTCCACCTGGGCACGCAGGCCAGACAAACCATTCTGGGACTTGTCGATATTGACCACTTTCACGCCGGTTTTTTCTGTCCACGGTTCATGGTATGCCTTGGTCTGACTCGCCGTGTAGGCACCGCCCCAAGAAACGACATTGAGCGAGTCCTCTGCGGCTGCAGATGTCGCGATGCCGGTTAATCCGCTCAGGATTGCTACCTGTAACGCCAGTTTTTTCATCGTGTTTCTCCTCAAGTCTTTCGTCTGTTTCTTCACGTCTGAGCATGAGAGGAATCGAGTTCTACACCGTTAAGCGGCAGCAGAAAAACCGCGTTCCTTCACTTACCCAATCTCACATGCACTGCCACTTTTCAGAGCGACAGCGCTGCAATGCGTTGTGTTTTGTTGTCAGGATGCGTCTAACGCACGGCAGTCTTCTTCAGACCAACCGATGCGAATCGTGTCACCACGTTGAAGGTTGGGATGTCCTTCGGCATTAGGTGTTTTGATAATGAATTCATCACTTTCACAAACCGACACACGGGTACGGAGGTGGTCGCCGAGATAAATCACCTCTTCAACCCGGGCATCAAAAATATTGGGAAGGCCACCCTGTTCAGGGTTGATAACAATGCGTTCTGGGCGAAGGGACAAAGTGGAGCGTTCCCCTTCTTTGCCAACAGCAACCGGCTTGGCGGTAATGATGTCGCCATTGGGGATCTGGACGCGGCAGGCGTGTTCATCCACTGCGATAACATCACCCCGCAAGCGGTTGTTTTCACAAATAAACTGCGCAACAAACGCGTTAACCGGACGCTCATAAAGCTCTTCCGGCGTCGCCAACTGCTGCACAACGCCATCATTGAATACCGCAATGCGATCAGACATGGTGAGTGCTTCAGACTGGTCGTGGGTCACGTAAATCATGGTGACACCGAGATCTTCCTGAATGTGTTTGATCTCGTATTGCATCTCTTCACGCAGGTTTTTATCCAATGCACCGAGCGGTTCATCCATTAAAACCAGTCCAGGCTCAAAAACCAGCGCGCGGGCAACAGCCACACGTTGCTGCTGGCCACCGGAGAGGTGTGCAGGACGTCGGTGACCGAATTCAGACAAGCGCACCATGTCCAACGCACGCTTTACTTTCTTTTCGATTTCCGACTTGGACATTTTGCGGACTTGCAGCGGAAAGGCGAGGTTTTCCGCCACCGTCATATGAGGGAATAAGGCGTAATTCTGGAATACCAAACCGATACCCCGTTTGTGGGGTGGCAGCTTTTTGATGGGGTTACCGTTAAGGTAGATTTCGCCATGGGTCGGCTGCTCAAAACCGGCCATCATCATCAAGACAGTAGACTTGCCGGAACCAGAAGGCCCAAGCAGGGTGATAAACTCCCCTTGGTCGATATCCATTTCAAATCCTTTGACGACCAAGGTTCTGCCATCATAGCTTTTCTGCACATTGTCGAATTTTACGAATGGCATTCCCGTTGCTTCCTTGCTACCGCTGCTTTGCATATATCAGGCATTCCTTACACCACTAAACAGTTAGAGCGTATAACACATTTTTAACATCAGCCAAAACGCATCCCCTTGAGTGGGATACCGATCAATGCAGGTATGGACAAACGTGCAAAATTTCATTTCGCCCAAAAGTGGTGAAATGCCATCGTTCTCACGATTATCAGATGTGGGCGGTTTACCCCTAGAACATGTTTGCTATCGTGGACAGTGACAACCCGCATCCGTTATTGAAGGAGACATTGCAGATGCAAACGCGCTACTTACCCCTGGCTTTTCTGGCTGTATCACCTTTTGTTTCCGCGCAAGAGTGTGGCGATGTCACCATCGCTGACATGAACTGGAATTCCGCGACCCTGATGGCGCATGTAGACCAGTTTATTCTGCAAAATGGCTATGGATGTAACGCCGAACTGGTGCCCGGGGACACCATG
Organism: Enterovibrio paralichthyis; assembly: GCF_019209835.1. Classification (NCBI taxonomy): domain Bacteria; kingdom Pseudomonadati; phylum Pseudomonadota; class Gammaproteobacteria; order Vibrionales; family Vibrionaceae; genus Enterovibrio; species Enterovibrio paralichthyis. The sequence goes on from NZ_JAHUTS010000029.1 coordinate 51,992, forward strand.
CCGACCGGCGTATCAATGACGGAAAAGGGCGAGCCTGATATCGCGCCGGAGTTCTGGAGTAACTCCCACAAAGAGATGCTGCAAAAAGGCGTGGACGAGAAAAAACTTCGCTTTGCCGGTAAAGCCTTTACGGAGGGTGGTGAAGAGGGTTTCTGGGTGCCTAAATACATGGTGGATAAAAACCCCGATCTTGCCACTATCGAAGGTATCAAAGCCAACGCCAAGCTCTTTCCCCACCCGGAAGATGACAGCAAAGCCGCATTTATGAGCTGCCCTGCCGGTTGGACATGCCAAATCACCGCTGGTCATTTGTTTGATGCGCTCGGGTTAGAAGAAGCCGGTTTTGAACAGGTTGACCCGGGCTCAGGTGCTGCTCTGGCTGGGTCAATTGCCCGCGCATACGACCGCGAGCAACCCTGGTTTGGTTACTACTGGTCACCCACACCGGTTTTAGGTCGCTATGAAATGGTAAAAGTAGACTTTGGTGTTCCTGCCGACCCCGAGCATTATGAAAGCTGCATCACGCAGGCGGACTGCCTGACACCGAAAGTAACGGCCTACCCACCTTCTGCCGTAAACACTATCACGACGGAGAAGTTTGCTGAGCAATCACCTGAAGCGTATGCCTACATCCAAAACCGCAGCTACTCCAATGCTGACATGAGCGCCATGATGGCGTGGATGGAAGAGAATCAGGCTGATGGCGAAATCGCCGCCTTTGAATTTTTGCAATCCTACCCTCAGGTCTGGACAACATGGGTACCGGAAGAAGTGGCTGAGAAAATAAAATCAGCGCTTTGACCCGACAAGCGCACCAGAGAAGAAGGAAGGCATGCCCTTCCTTTTTTATTCGCCCACGAAGCATTTACACCTGTCCAGCTCTCCATCCGCTCTAAAATTAACCGCAAGTTATTGATTGTCCCAACAAAGAAACACTGCATAGATTTCACATGCATATACTTTCACGCAGATACCTGAAGTTAAAGTTGGTTGCATGTTTAAGCCCCTCCATCTTTCGCCCTGCCCTTCTCTTTTTAAGCAGACTATGGGCGATTGGTTATGCTTTTTGTGTTGTCTAGATAGCACACGAAGCCCTTTCAGTTTCAAGAATCACCAGACCCGCCACGGCGGTACCTTAGAAAACAAGCGCATGGAGAATCGCATATGAATAGATGGGTCTTAGGGATGATCGTGATTGCTGTGCTCGCTTTTGGCACAGTGATTGGGTTTAACCTTTTCGTAAACAAAAAAATCGATACCGCACTCGCCAACTTGCCGGAACCGGTTTATCCCGTCACGGTAGAGAAACTCACCCCAACCGTTTGGCCGCAAAGTATCAGGGCCATTGGTTTTATTGAACCCCATCAAGGCGTAAGCGTTTCCAATGAAGTGGCAGGTATTGTCACTGCTATCAACTTCGAAAACGGCCAAACCGTTACCGATGGCACCATTTTGGTGAGCCTCGATTCTTCCGTGCAGCAAGCCCAACTCAAAGCCGAACAGGTGCAACTGCCATCCGTGCGCGACGATTACAACCGCCTGCGTAAACTCTATGAAGAACGTTCGGTTTCGCAACAAAGTGTTGAGTCAGCCCAGTCTAAGTACGAGTCTTTACAGGCCAACATTGAAAGCTTGCAAGCCACCATTGCCCAGCGTGAGATCAAAGCACCGTTTGACGGCCTTCTGGGTATTCGCAACGTCAACCTCGGCCAGTATGTTTCAGCCGGTACAGACATTGTCCGCCTTGAAGATCTGTCAGTCATGCGCGTGCGCTTCAGTATCCCCCAGTCACAATTGGGTGCCATCAGCATCGGCCAGCCGATTACCCTTACCGTGGAAGCCTATCCTGGCCGTGTTTATAACGGAAAAATCAACGCCATCGAACCGGTTATCAATGCGCAGACCGGCTTGGTAAACGTGCAGGCAGAACTGCCAAATGAAGACAAATCGCTGCGCGGCGGTATGTTCTCTGAAGTGTCAGTCGCCCTCAGTAATCTGGACGACCAGTTTGTCGTACCGCAAACCTCCATTGTTTTCGCGCTCTACGGCAACTCCGTCTTTGTGCTGGAGAAGAAAGACAATGAAACAAGGGTGCGTCAGGTTACCGTCGACGTCGTACAGCGTGATGGTGCCAATGCTCTGGTCAACGGCAAATTGAAGTTTGACGACGAAGTGATCACCACCGGCATCCTTAACCTGAGCAACAACTCCAAAGTAAACGTTGTGCCGAACCCTATCTCCTTGCCAGACAAACTGCCGCAGCTGTAAGGAGCCGGGTATGAAATTTACAGATATATTTATTCACCGCCCGGTGATGGCGGCTTCGCTCAGTGTCCTGCTTTTGTTGCTTGGCCTGAATGCGATGAAAGATTTGCAGGTGCGCCAGTATCCTGAAATGACCAACACCGTTATCACGGTATCAACGCCCTATCCCGGCGCGGATGCCGAGTTGGTGGAAGGTTTTATTACCCAGCCACTTGAGCAGGCACTTTCGCAGGTGGATAACCTCGATTTCATGACATCAGCCAGCCAGTTGGGTACCTCAAAAATCACCCTTAACATGCTACTCAACACCAACCCGGAAGAAGCGCTGGCGAACGTGTTGTCGCAGATAAACTCGGTTTCCAACCAGTTGCCAAAAGAGGCGTACAACCCCTCTGTCACCTCCTCTACCGGTTCGACTACCTCCATCATGTACATTTCGTTTTTCAGTGGGGAGCTGAACTCCAGCCAGATAGCGGACTATCTGGAACGGGTCGTCAATCCGCAACTGTCGACGGTAAATGGGGTATCCAATATCCAGATGATGGGGGGGGCACCGTTTGCGCTGCGTATCTGGCCGGATCCGGAAAAGCTGGGGCAATACGACCTTTCTACCTCTGATCTTGTCGGCGTTTTGCAGCAAAACAACTATCAGTCGGCGGTAGGCCAGTTCAACAGCTATTTCACGGTATTGAACAGCACCATTGATAGCCAGGTAGACACAGTCGAAGGGCTGAAAAACCTGGTGATCAAAAGCTACAAAGGTCAGGTCGTGCAACTTCGCGATGTCGCTGAAGTCAACATGAGTAAAAGCAGCGACAATACCCGTGCACTCGCAAACGGGCGTGAAGCCGTCATCATCGGTATCAACGCCACACCGACCGCTAACCCACTGACAGTGGCGGAAGGTATCCGCGACAAGTTTGTGTCGGTCAAAAACAACCTGCCCAATACCATTGATGCAGACGTGCTATACGACTCCACCCTGGCAATCACCGACTCCATTGACGAAGTGGTCAAAACCATTGCTGAAGCCGCGATCATCGTTATCGTGGTTATCCTACTTTTCCTCGGCTCGTTCCGCGCTGTCGTGATCCCGATTGTCACCATTCCCCTGTCACTGATTGGCGTCATGGCGGTCATGCAGGCGTTTGGCTTTACCCTCAACCTGATGACGCTGCTGGCAATGGTGCTGGCAATCGGTCTGGTGGTGGACGATGCCATCGTGGTGGTGGAAAACGTAGACCGCCATATCAAGATGGGCACGAAACCCTTTAAGGCGACAATTGAAGCCACAAGGGAGATTGCCGTGCCGGTGATCTCCATGACCATCACGCTGGCGGCGGTTTACGCCCCAATTGCCCTGATGGGTGGCGTGACCGGCTCCCTGTTTAAAGAGTTCGCGCTCACGTTGGCCGGCTCAGTGTTTATCTCAGGGTTTATCGCACTGACGCTCTCACCCATGATGTGTTCGAAAATGCTCAAGCCACATACCACCCCATCCAAATTTGAGGCGACGGTTGAACATGTATTGGGTGGGTTGACCAAGCGCTATCACCATGCCCTTCTTGCGGTACTCAACCACAAGAAAACCGTGGTGGCATTTGCCCTGATTGTGCTGGCGTCGCTTCCGGTTATCTTCAGCTTTATTCCTTCCCAGCTTGCGCCGGATGAAGATCAGGGTGTGGTCGTGGTTATTGGCAGTACGCCTTCCACCTCCAACAACGATTACATTCAGGCCAACATGGAACTGATTTCAGAGATCATTTCCAAGCAACCACAAGCAGAGGCTTCGCTGGCAATGATTGGCGTTCCTACCAGCAGTCAGGGCATAGCCATTGGGCCACTCATTCCCTGGAGTGAGCGGGCGCTGAGCCAAAAAGAAGTGTCTGCCAACGTCAACAAAGCAGCGAAACAACTGCCGGGCATCAATGCAACGGCATACCAGATGCCTTCTTTGCCCGGCGCATCCGGTGGCCTGCCCATCCAGTTCGTTATTACCAGCCCGGCGGATTTTGAAACCCTCTACAACGTCGGCAACAAGATACTGGAGAAAGCCAAAACCAGCCCACTGTTTGTATATACCGACGTAAACCTCAAGTACGACTCCGGTCTGGTGCAGTTGAAGATTAACCGTGAGGCTGCAGGTGCCTATGGTGTCACCATGCAGGCCATTGGCTCGACACTCGGCACCATGATGAGCGGCGGCTATATCAACCGCGTGAACATTGATGGACGCTCGTATGAGGTTATTCCGCAGGTTGACCGCGTTTACCGCGCCAATCCACACCTTATCAGCCAGTTCTATGTCACTGCGCAAAATGGCGCTGCTGTTCCGCTATCCAGTTTGGTCAGTTATGAGGTGAACGGACAGGCGAAGTCACTGCCGCACTACAACCAGATGAACTCGATTTCAGTGGAAGCAGTGCCGGCACCGAATGTCGCCATGGGCGATGCCATCGCCTTTTTCGAACAGCTGGCGAAAACCGATCTGCCACAGGGCTACACCTACGCCTTTATGGGTGAAGCGCGCCAGTTTGTGGAAGAAGGCAGCTCGCTTTACCTGACCTTCGCACTGGCTTTGGCGATTATCTTCCTGGTTCTTGCCAGCCAGTTTGAAAGTGTGCGTGACCCACTGGTTATTATGTTCACTGTGCCTCTCGCGATAAGTGGTGCGTTAATTTCGCTCGGCTGGACGCATGTCTCCGGTGAAACCTCGCTCAACATATACTCGCAGGTCGGGCTGATCACCTTGGTTGGGCTAATCACCAAGCACGGCATTTTGATGTGTGAGGTGGCCAAAGAAGAGCAGGTGTTCAAAGGTGTGTCGAAAGTGGATGCGATTGTGGAAGCAGCAACCGTGCGTCTGCGCCCCATCCTGATGACTACCTCCGCGATGATCGCAGGCCTCATCCCGCTGCTGTTTGCGACCGGCGCCGGTGCAGCGTCACGCTACAACATCGGTCTGGTTATCGTTGCTGGTCTTGGCGTAGGTACCCTGTTCACCCTGTTCGTGTTGCCGGTACTCTACACCTATATCTCAGGTGGTCACCGTTACCATGAAGGCATGGAAGGCGACGATGGCGAACCGGAAGCGGTGAAACCACTCACTGACGAGCCGCCACAACCGGCAAGTTAGTCGGTAAAAGAAAGGCGAATGAAAGACAAAAGGCAGGGACGTCCCTAATGCCAGTCAGTTAAGCTGACTGGCTTTCTTTTTATTGGGGTATTTCTTTGCCTTAGGCTTCACGGCTCTCGGGTATATTCGATCTTCTCGCTTAATGGGCAACACATGATGTATCGCCTCC